>ASHK01000313.1 GCA_000695745.1 Vibrio madracius
GACGCTGGCATTGCTTTTTCGTAAATACCTAATCTGAATTTGTTTTGAGAGTTGAACATACTTTTTCCTTAAAAAAGTTGTTCCTCTATACGCGCGGTGATGTCTTGAATTTTACCGGCAATTTCTTCATAACCTAGTGCTTTCATTTTTGGTGTGAGTGAAGAAACACTGACTGCGTATACAGGGGTGTTGTTTTGTCAAAAATAGGAACTGCCACACATGAAATACCGGCTTCATTCTCTTCATCATCCAAGGCATAGCCTCGGGCTTTGATTTGGTCGAGAACTCTAAAAAACTGAGACTTATCTAAAATGGTATTCTCAGTTAACGGTTTCATAGTGCTGACATTACGTTGCCAATACGTCTCTCGAACGGTATCGGTACTAAAGGCGAGGTAACATTTCCCTGCTGCAGAGCAGTACATAGGGGAATGCAACCCAACATAGGTACGGGTTCGAAAGGCGGCGTTGACGGGCTCGAATTTGTCTTTAAAGATGATATTGTCAGCATCAAACGACAGAAAATTTACCGTTTCATTGACGTCGTTCAGTAGCTCTGAAAGGAAAGGCTTCACCGCTCCTGTTACGTCAGAGTTAATCGCAGCATGGCCGAGTTGTACCAGCTTCATTGTGAGACGATATTCTTTGCCCGAACTCATTTGAGCAACGTATCCTGAGGCTTCAAATGTTGCCAAAATGCGATGAACCGAAGACTTGTTAAAGCCAGTGCCCTCGGACACTTTTTGTAGAGAGATCCCGTTCGGGTAGTTCCCTAGAAATTCCAGAACACTCAACGCTTTAGACAACGATTTAATTTGCTCACTCATATACGTGCTACCAATGTTTTCCTATTTCATTGTGAAAACTTTCTGCCACTTCACAGCCATTGCTTCCAGCTAACGCTCGACCAGCAATAAATGACTTAACAGAAAGATTCTTAAACAAATGCAGATCGTCAGGAACAATACCACCAGTAATGGATAGTTCAATTCCTAAATTCGATAATTCCTGCATTTTGTCTAAATCCTGTTGGGTCCAATTGACGCCAGCGAGCTCTGCGTCACGCGAACGGTGGTAAATGGCTTGAGTAATTCCCATTCCGACCCACGCTTTGGCGTCATCTAACGTCCAATGGCCATAAAGCTCAATTTGCACCTCACCGTTGAATTCATCCGTGACGTTTTTCGCTGAACGTATGGTTTCGATATGAGCAGCAGCGCTTACAGTGACCCAGTTGGCCCCGGCTTCCATTGCTAAACGAGCTAATATGGCACTCGCATCAGTGATTTTCATGTCACAGACGATAGTATGATTTGGGTATTTTTCGCGGAGGACCTTTACACTGTCCACACCATGAGCAAACGCCAAAATAGTACCGATCTCAATGACATCAAGCTTGTCTGCCACATGCTCGATCGACGCGATGGCCGTATCGAGATCCGTTGCATCAAGTGCCATTTGCAATAAAGGTTTAGGCATCGATTTCATCCTCAAATTGTTTAAATAACTGAACCAGTTTTTGGTAGTTGTGGTATTTCTTTTGGTAACGTGAATAGTTCTCTGGATTGGGTTCGATGCGAGACATCGAATGGGTCATGCTATTGGTGCACTCTTGAAGTGAAGCAAATTCTCCTGAGCCAACCATTGCCATCATGGCTGCACCTAAAGAGCCGGTTTCATCCACATCAGAAATCTCTACTGTCATTCCGGTTAGGTCGGCTAACATTTGCATCCAGACAGAGCTCATAGCTGGGCCGCCGGTGACCTTTAGTACGTTTGCTTTTGGAAAACGCTGACGCATCCGCTCAAGGTGCAGGTTGTGACAAAAAAGAATCCCTTCCCAGATCGCTTGTATTAAGTGTCCCTTACTGTGGTGAGACTGAAGACCATAAAAGCCGATTTCAAGCCTAAGCCTTGGTTGGATCCGTAAAGGAAAGGCACAAAGTAGACCGAACTTGAGGCTGGCGATAGGGCTGCCACCAATGTTTGGTTTTGTGCATGGTCGAGCTCACCGCTGTCTCCGAGGTAATCGGCGAACCATTCGTAGTTGCCAGCCGAAGTCGGGCTAGCCTCATGAATAATGTATTCATCGTCAATGGCGTAGTGACCATAGACAAAGTTATGGCGCTCTTTCGTGACATGTTTTGAGATGCCAGAGGTAACTGCCCACGTCCCCATCACATAGTTGAGCGAGTCTTCAGATGAGTTAATACCAGAACAGATCGCGGTCGAGACGACGTCGAAAAGCCACCGAACACCGGAGTGCCTTCTGCAAGGCCTGTCTCTTTAGCAATAGCGGCGGTTATTTTTCCAGCTTGCTGCTGCGGTTTAACGATTGGGGGCAGGGCATCCCAAAGCTCTTCGATACCGAAGAGACTCAGCAGGGCTTTATCGTACTCACCAGTAATGGAGTTGAAGAGATTGCTCTCTGACATATTGGTCAGTTCGGCGGCGACTTCTCCGGTGAGGCGATATCTCAAATAATCATGAGACATTAGCACAG
>ASHK01000314.1 GCA_000695745.1 Vibrio madracius
AAAGATATCCACGTTCTCACAAATGTCTTTTTGTAGTTCGGATAGTACTTTTTGATCTCCGTGTAGCCGCTATACTCTTTTTTCAGTTTCTTAATCAGATGACTAATGACGCCAAGAGTCACTTCTTCATTCAGCTTTTGAATATTATCGGTAAAGGTCTCTTCCCAGTCCGTTAACTCACGAGACATACCACGTAAGCTCACTTCCAATTCATCAATCATTAAACCAAAACGTTCTTGATCGTCATCTGGCAATTCGGAGAAGCTTTCTTCAGTGTGCGGCTCCTCTTCGTTCATGGCCACGAACTGGTAATCGCCTTGCGGCGTAATGGTTAAGCTGACGCCTTTTTCTTTGGCTTCTTCGCTTAATTTTTGTAATTCAACTTGCTGTTTCTTGGCGAGATCGTTTTTCAACTTATCAGCGCGACCAAAATAAAGCTCGTTGTCGAACGCCATAGGGATGGCCTTAACCAACTTTAATATCAGTTTCTCAACGTCTTTCTTAAGCTTTTCACCAACACCACAAGGTAATTTCAGTACTT
The DNA here is from genome assembly GCA_000695745.1 of Vibrio madracius. Classification (GTDB taxonomy): domain Bacteria; phylum Pseudomonadota; class Gammaproteobacteria; order Enterobacterales; family Vibrionaceae; genus Vibrio; species Vibrio madracius. The sequence continues at coordinate 542 of ASHK01000314.1, forward strand.
GAGGCGTTCTCGTATCGGCGAAATTGGCAACATAACACCAGTCATATAGCTCATCGCTATCGTGTGGATGGCGACTCAAATACCGTAATATCATCGTACGCTTACCTAGGCCATTCTGACCAATAGCGTAAATGTTATAGCCTTTTTCTTTAATTGACATGGCGAACTCAACCGCTTTTTGAGCGCGCTCTTGTCCTACGATTTCATCAATTGGTGGAAGTTCTTTGGTGGATTTGCAAGGCAGTTGTTCCAGTTCCGCCGCGTGGTATAGCTGTTTTGTTTCTAGTCGTTGGATCGCCATAACCAGCTCCTTATTATTTCCATCTTCACTTCAGTTTAGCTGAATTGGCTTTACAATTTAGTGACTTAGTAAGGAATTACGTTCAAGTGGTCAGTTTTTAGGCAAAGTGAAGCACGTTGGGATTGAGTGGTGTCAGAGCAAGAGCACGGCTCTGACACACGACTATGCGTTTAGCCGATAAACAGCAGATCCATAGCGCTGTGTTTACGAAGTTCGGTTTCAGCGCCTGAAATAGCAGAGAAAAAGGTATGTTCTTTTCCAAACACAACCAGATTGGCGTTAAGCTCTTCAATGAGCTCAAGTAAGTGTTTAGTTACGTTACCTTCTGCCATATGAATAGCGCGAATCGGGTAACTGGTTCCTTTGGCAAGAGCCATTAGCTCCTCAAATTTTCTAAACTGCTCCGAATCGTGGAAGGATGCTAACTCAACTTCAAGGTCATTAAAGCTGTTATTGCCGATTCCAGGCTCCACATAAACAACGTGTAAATTCGGCATTATTTTGCTCCGCAATGATTCCGGCTTTCACAAGCAGTCGATGAGAACGTTCATCAGAAGGATCAATCGCTAGAAGGATAGTTTGATAAAGCATGGTTCCGTCCCGTTAAGATATTTACCTATAATTTCGGTCTTAATACAAAAAAACTCAAGATATTAGTGAATTAATTGCAGCAAGATAAGTTTACGTATTCGTCTTAACCTGATTATTAGAGTGACATTCCAGCACTATAATCGAAATACCGTTGTAAATAATGCAATCATGATCAATCACTAGACATTATCTGTTTTGTCAATTTAAAGCGGCCCTGCTCCTTTTTGCTGTAAATAACGCAAACATCGGAAATGGCTGTTGGTATGTAAGTTTGGCTCTGAAAAACGGTTTGCCAGCAATTGACTGGAATGCCCTCGATAGAAGCTCACATTGCCATTTTGTTCGGTTTTTTCCAAATAGATATCGCGCAGAAAACATTCCAGACTGGACTCATGAACCACAACATGAAGAGCACAGCCACTGCACAGGTCCAAGATGTGTTTGGTCAAACGAATACGCACCGATTCTGAAACGGCGCCCATAGCTAACAAGAGAAAATAACCCGTTTTCAACAGAGAACACCGCATGTCCAATAATGGCGCCTTTGTACAGTAAACGCAGCACTTGAGGACTTCGGATTTGCATCTGTTGTAACACGCTTTCAAGAGGTAAGGAGAATATTTTCGCATGCGCTTTTAGGATCAGTTGCTGACATTTATTCTCTAGCAGATCCCATTGCCCGATAATTTGTTGATCGACTGAAAAATCGTATAAACACTGCTGACTTAGAAGGTTATCTTTGCTCTTTAGTGCTTTAGAAATAAGCGCAGTTTCTGCTGATTCATACACATAATCCTGAGCGAAAAAATCAGCAATGCCAATTCTTCTCAATAAAGAGGGTTCGACGTTTCCGCGCTCCCAATGACTTATCATGCTCTGGCTCACATTTTGATAGAGCATGTGAGAGGATGATAGTTGGTTGGTCAACTCTGTTTGCGAGAGTCGATTCTGTTTTCTGAAATAACGCATCGCTTCGGAAAATGTCTGGCGGCTGAACGAATTCATATAACCTCTAACTAGTATTAGTAGATCTATTAGTAATAAACGCCGTGCACACCAAGCACCGCACCTCAAATGGAGAGCAGCGGTTAGGAGCAGCCGCTATTGTGTTTTTTGTTGTTTTTAGTGCGTTACCCAGTCAACCGTTACCGGTTATTCTGTCGCAATCCAAAAACTTTTCTACCCTAGCATTTAACCTAACGTTTACTCCTAAAATCACATCAGTTATGTTGTTTGTTATGCAAGATTGATGTGATGGGTTTACTACATGGACAAGTTTGTGGCGGCTTCTAAGTTCGCTTTCTCGATTGCCTTGATTGTGATGGCTGCGTCCATCTATAACTTTACTCAGGAAGCAAAACAGCTTCGGCTCGAACTCCCAACTCTGTTGGCACAGTTGATCTCAACCGCGCAAAAAATCACGCCTGTCATCGAAGAAATCAAGCATATACAAGATATGGTTCCACAGATTCTTGCCCAAAGTGCGGAGTACCAAAGACTCATCCCTGAAGTATTGCAACGAATCGATGATGTCAATCAGCAAGTCCCATTGATCGTCAACGAAGTTGCTCAAGTTCGTTCGGCGATTCCTCCTATTCTCAATGAGACTCAAAAATGGCATCAGTCCGTACCGGACATATTGGCGGAAGTGGATAAAACCAATACCACCGTAAGACAAA
>ASHK01000315.1 GCA_000695745.1 Vibrio madracius
ATATTCGCGAATCCATTGATAATGGTGCGCCGACTGTGGTGTCAAATCCAGAAGGTGAACATGCTCAGATCTATGCGCATTTAGCAGAAAGAGTCTGTGCCGATCTCTATTGGAATGGAAAAGCAAAACCAGATTCCATCTTATTCAAAATGGTTGAATAATGACCGAGCCGAGCTTGTTGTGAGCTCGGTTTCTTATTGCCTTCCACTTTGTAAAATGAAGTAATCGATTGCAATTTCCTATTTCTTGAGCGAGGCAAAATTGGTCATCAAATAAGTGAGATATCGACTAGTATCTAAGGGTTGATGTCCATATAATTACCCGGTTTTGTCCTCACCACCATATATGTACTAGGTGCAAAGAATGTCTGATAATAATCAATGTGTCATCGTAGGTATCGCTGGCGCGTCTGCTTCTGGAAAAAGCCTCATTGCGAGCACAATCTATAACGAACTTCGCGAGAAGGTCGGCGACCATCAAATCGGAGTGATCACGGAAGATTGTTACTACAATGACCAAAGTCATTTGAGTATGGAAGAGCGCGTAAAAACCAACTACGACCATCCAAGCGCACTCGATCATGACCTGCTTTGCGACCATTTAGAAAAGCTGATTAAAGGCGAAGCGGTTGAAGTTCCAGAGTACAGTTACTCTGAACACACCCGTACAGATAACACGACGTCTATGACGCCAAAGAAAGTGATCATCTTAGAAGGCATTCTTCTACTGACAGATCCACGTCTGCGCAAATTAATGCATGCGACAGTATTTATGGATACTCCGCTTGATATTTGCTTATTACGTCGTGTGAAACGTGATGTTGAAGAGCGCGGTCGTACTATGGAATCGGTACTGCAACAGTATCAAAAAACCGTTCGTCCTATGTTTATGCAGTTTATCGAACCGTCTAAACAATACGCTGATATCATAGTGCCTCGTGGCGGTAAAAACCGCATTGCGATCGACGTGCTAAAAGCACATATTGCAAAGCTATTAAAAGCGTAATCCTTACAATATTTGGATTGAATTCTTACGTTGTTAGCATCCAAACTGTTCTATACTGAACGGGTGCGCTGATAACGTTTAAATTGCTTTATTTTTTAATAAATTAGTGGCACTTTATGTGCCACTTTTTGTTTTCCGCTTTGCAAGGAAGATGCGAATGAAAAAACTACTCCTCATTTTAGCGATCCCGATTGTCCTTATCGTTGTCGCGATCGCCGCTTTGGTGATGTTTGTCAATCCCAATCAATTCAAACCTATGATTGCTGAGCAAGTTCAGGCACAAACGGGCCTAGAGCTTGAAATAAGTGGTGATATCAGTTGGCAGTTCTTCCCTTCCCTTGGATTTGAACTCGGTCAAACGAATCTTAAAAACCCGAAAGGTTTAAAAACCCGAATTCTATTTAGTGTTAGCCAAGTTGGTGTAAGCGTGGGTGTCATGCCGCTGCTGGATAAAACACTAGAAATTGGTTCAGTGACGCTCGATGGTGCGCAAGTGCACTTAGAAACGTTAAAAGATGGAACCTCTAACTTGGATACCTTGACTGCCGCAAAGAAAGGATCTGAGTCCGTTGCTTCAGAAGGCCAGGCAACGACAGAGCCAGAGGCTGCGCCTTCAACCTCTGCTACGCAAGGTTGGAGTATCTCGTTATCAGGTGTCACCGTCTCCAATGCGTTACTTGAGATCTCGAATGAAAAAACGGGATCATTCATCAAGCTTTACGATGTAGGGTTAAATGTCTCTCAATTTGCCGCTGACCAGTGGACAACCGCCGACTTTGATCTAAAGGGTCAAAATAATGACCAGACCTTTACTGCGAACGGTACGGCAGACTTTAAGTTGAGCAAAGACTTTGCTGAGTATGCACTGAAAAATATTAAGTTTGATGCCACATACCAAGATGCGGTCAATAAGGTTGAACAAGCTCAATTAACGTTGGCGACATTCGAATTCGATAAACCAAACAGTATCGAATTTATCGTAAACGGTAAGACGCCAGATCTTAGCTTCAATGCCAAAGGCGGGACGTCATTCGAAATTGATAAAGCGATGACGATGCTTAAGCTGAGCGCGTTGACTCTTGACTCTACTTTGGAGGGTAAGCCGTTACCTCAATCGCCAATGAAAGTCGGAATGTCATCGGATTTAAGCTTCGACCTTAACAAGAACTTCCTAAACTTTGTACTTCAAAAGCTATCACTCAATAAAATGGAGCTAGATGGAAAGGCAACCGTTCAACTGGCGGATGTTCCGAAAGTTCGTTTTTCACTGCATAGCCCTAATATCGATCTCGATGAGTTCTTAGGACTAAACCAAACTCAGACCAATGCCAAAACAACCAATGCTAGTGGACAGCCAAGTGCTTCTTCAGGCAACTCAGCGCCTGTAAAAGAGGTAGAACCTGACTTGAGTGCGCTTAAAGGTTTGGATGTAAAAGGCAGCGTGACGATTGATAAATTTAAAGCAGCGAACGCGCATATGCAGAAAGTAAAAGCTGACTTTTATGTCAATCGTGGCGTCGCAGAACTCACGTCATTTAGTTCTCAGCTATATAGCGGCTCTATTACAGCAAAAGCAAAACTGGATGCGCGTAAATCACCTGCAACTTACAGTGCAGTGAAGCGCATTCATGGCGTAAAAGTACAGCCACTGCTAAAAGACGTTGCCAACAACGATATGCTCGAAGGTACGGGTAATATAGACGTTAACGTTACTGGTAAGAGCTTAACCCCAACCGGTATCAAGAAGAACCTGGCAGGGACGGTTGCGATCAACTTCACCGATGGTGCAGTCAATGGTATTAACGTCGCCCAAATCATCAGAGAAAACTACGCTCGTTTCAAAGGCCAGTCTGTTGAAGCTGAAAAAGGGCCTAAGAAAACTGACTTTAGTGCGATGAAAGCCACCCTTAAGCTGGCTAAAGGGGTCGTCTCGACCAAGGACATGGCGGCCGAGTCACCTTTACTGCGTATTCACGGCGAAGGCTCTGCAAATTACATCAATGAAACCGTCGACTTTTTGGTGCGAACGTCTATCGTGGGCACATTAGAAGGTCAAGGAGGTCAGAGCATTACTGAGCTACGTGATGTGACGATTCCAATTAAAGTCACAGGGGCTTGGACTGATCCTAAATTCGCCCTTGTTTTGATGATGTATTGAAGCAAAAAGCACAAAAAGAAGTAGAACGTGCAACAGAGCGTCTTGGCATTAAAGATGAGAAGACAAAAAAGGCTGTCGACGGACTGCTAAAAGGGTTGTTTAACTAATAAATTACCCACGGCTAAATAAAATCAATGCCAGCGTGAATCACGCTGGCATTTTTCATATCAGGGACTTTGGGTGGTAACAATATCACTACCAATGACAGTCAAGACCTTGTTGTTGTTCGCTCTGTTCTGCTATCAGTAATCGCCACGATTTGAGCATCGCAGCGGCGTTAGTGAACGTGATGTGTTGTCGATAGTGAGTGTTTTTTAGTG
>ASHK01000316.1 GCA_000695745.1 Vibrio madracius
AAAAGTATTTTTTCATTACGTTCTGGTAACACAACACTAGTTCACCGCGTATTTATCTTACTCGGCCCCTAGGACTGGGCTCGTATCATGGCTATAGTTAACAGAGCCTCAATAACACCAAAAAAGGGATAGACATGAGCGAGTTAACAGGGATTCATTGGCCCGACTATTACCACCCTAAAAACGCTTCCGTACACGTCAAAAAACAGATTGTCGTTCCTTCTGAGTGTGAACGAATCTGGTCTTGTATCGTTCAAGCCCCTTGCTGGCCCAACTGGCATCATCGAAAAACTGCGGTTCAGATCCTTAAAGGAGACACGCGGGAGCTTCACAAAGGCACGGTATTTAACTGGATTACCAAAACCATGAGTTTTGAATGTACGGTAGTAGAATACATTCCGTTTGAACGCATCGCCTGGAAAGGAAAGTGTGGCGATGTCGATATGTATCACGCTTGGTTGTTACGCCCTGCGATGAAGGTTGTCGGATTGTCACTGAATCCACTCAGCGCGGCGGACTTCGCTGGCTGACCGGAAAATTTGTCGCCAAGCAAGTGGCGTCTCATCATCAGCAATGGCTATATCAATTGTGTGAACAAGCCAAAGGTTAGACTGAGTCATCATGATGGACCGGCTTGAACACAGTAAAACATCCTTGTTCACGGCCCACCATGGGGCATATCATCCCCTCCGAGTTGCCTTCTTTCACGGTAACGTTTTTAGCATCCATACGTCACAACCGTTATGCAACGTGCCTTCATAAGGCGAATTTAAATGGGTGAAACCAAATGTCTCATACAATCTTATCGCTGCGGACATGGACGCTAATGTGTCTAGGTAACAAGATGTATAACCTTGCTCCCTCGCAAAAGACAAACACTGTTGTACGAGTTTCTTACCCAACCCAAGTCCCCGGGTTCTGGCAAAAGAAAGAGTTTTTTTAACTCACACACACCGTCATGAAGGCCAAATGGCGCGAGACCGCAGCCACCTACAACCTTACCGTTCACTAACGCGACAAGATACACACTGCGATTGGATTCACTGTAGTTTTCACTCATTGCTAACACTTCTGGGTCAGAGGGGCCAAAACCCTCGCCAATCGCACCAAATTCTGCACCCACGGACTGAATGACAGCACATAGCGCTGCGTCGTACGCTGGTATTGCGCTCACTATTTCAACCTTCATTACGTTCCCTACTTCGCTATTAGAATCCTTTCACATTCACCGTTTGAGCGCTCTGTAAAAGGGAGTATTAGTTTAATTAATAACAATAAAAAGCGATAGTTTCGCCATGTGTTTCAGCAATTAACTCGTGATGGAAATGAAAAATATAATATATAAGTTATTGGTTATTTCCTGAAAGTAGACGGAAGGTTACGATAACGATTCTGTTGCTATCGATTGAAATCTCATGAACCAACACTTTCTTTTAGCCTTCACCGCCATGACGGCATTTGCTCTCAACTCGCTTTTCTGTCGATTCGCTTTAGGGAGTGAGCTCATCGATCCAGCGGGCTTTACTTTCATCCGCTTGGTCAGCGGCAGCGCCACGTTAATGATCCTTAGTTATCTATTGTCCAAGCGACGAAAAAATCAGGCGTCTGATACCGTCACTCGCTCTCAATCAATGTCGCTTGGCCTATCTCTTTTTGGTTACGCACTACTTTTTTCCTATGCCTATATCACATTGGATGCTGGTACTGGTGCACTCATACTATTTGGCACAGTTCAATTAACACTTATCGCCTACCATCAAGTCAGTGGTCACCATATATCAAAACCAGAATGGTTGGGCGTTGTCATCGCAATCACCGGATTTGCCTCATTGCTGTTACCTTCCGCTTCACAACCTTCAATCATTGGCACATCACTGATGATCCTATCTGGGATATGTTGGAGTCTTTTTACGGTATTAGGTACCAAGGTAACCTCTCCTATTTTAGCAACCAAACACGGCTTCTTAGTGGCCAGTGGTTTCATGACGGTCTATTTCGGTGGGAATTTATTGATCCATACTGAATCGGTTCAATTTAGCACCTCCGGCATTCTTTATGCGACTTTATCGGGATCAGTCGCCTCTGCTGTGGGCTATTTTTTGTGGTATTCACTGCTACCTAAAATTGATGTCCTTGACGCATCGTTATTACAACTTACCGTTCCTGTTATTGCCATATTTCTTGGTTGGCTATTCATCGACGAAACCATGTCTGCTATGTCGATATTATCAACTTGCTTGATATTAGGCGGGATCGGATTAGTGTCTTGGTTTAAGTTGCAACGTATATAGAAAATATAGTTAAGATACAAAACGTTAATTGGTATCTATCTAAAAACTGAACTAAGTTAGTAGTCATAAAATAGCCACGTAATCTGCTTAGGATATCTATGTACAAACTCATTATTTTCGCCCTAACACTCTTTGTTTCGCTGCAGAGTGTCTGCGCCGCCACTACAGAGACGAGCAATTCGGATCAGTTAGATGAGCCTTTGGTCAATATTAAGATGATGTTGGATCTGAAAGGAATAGAGCAATCTATTGATCGCTCTGCTATTGCTATCGACAATTTGGCGACATCGTTGACCTTACTTTCGCGAAATGAAAGCCTCAATGAGGAACAACGACAAGTGCTTGTTGATACTATGGATAACATTAACGAGCTCACTGAAATGTCAAAACAATCACTCATCGCTTTGCCAGGTGCTCTGGAGCAATCCCAAAACTCTATTGCGACTAGCACCAAAAAGTTTGCCTACGATGTTCGATTTAACGTGTTGTTATTACTTGCTCTACTCGTTGTAGCTATTATTTTATCGCTTATTGCAGCGTACTGGTTACTCCTGCGCCCCATGCAAGGGACGATTCTCCACGCCACAAGAAACGTGTCTAAAATGGCCAGTGCGATCCATCAAACTGCAGAGTCGTTAGAGACCACAACAGCCAACCAAAAAGAACTCACACGGCGCCTACAGGTATTCGAACAAGATCATCATCAACCGGATGACCACACATCGCGAAGTTGAGGCCAGCCCCATGTTGTGATTTCAACACCTTTTAAAATGCCTTGAAAGCTCAGTGTTTGTCGATGATGAAACATTG
>ASHK01000317.1 GCA_000695745.1 Vibrio madracius
TACCACACTGCCTCCTATCAGAGCAGTCATTGCGCCAACAAGCAGCAGCACAGCACTCGCATTCACCGGGGCAGTACTGGTGACAAACAAGTACGTTGCACAAACGATGAGAATTAAGGCTGATAATGATTGAATCAGTGACGGTTTTGCTTGCTGGAAGATGCCCATTATGGCCAAACCGATCACCGGTAATGCGACCATTCCAACGCCTACCAAAGTGCTAGGAAGCTGCATCGCTGAGGCAAAAAGCAGACCAAAAAACAACGCGATATTGAGAAACCCTATTAGGAGTAATGCGGGAAGTTCTGACAACTTGGGTAAGGTAGGTTTGAGCAACAGCAACAAAAGGCCTGCTGGTAAAGCTCGCCATACTGCCAAGGCAAAAGGCGACCAACCATCAAACTCAGACGCTACGACTGCATAAGTGGTTCCCCACAATAGCGGTGCCAACATAGCTAGAAAGATCTTCATACTATTTCCTGACTTATGTTTATTTAAACATACTTTACTCAAACAGATATAGCGAGTAAAGTACAGTCAAGTGATAAATGAGTGATGTCGGTTTAACGTACACCGCGTAATTACGAAGGTTCGATTGAACGCTATAAGATCAATGAAAATTGGGAGTTACTATGAAAATACTATCCATATTCAGCAAAAGCATAAGCATTGGAATCACCAAAGCAATTTTACTGGTCATTGAAGTAGTCTCGCTGCTTGCACTCGTGCTCCATGTGTTCAGTTCGGTCAGCAAAATTATGTACTACGGCGTGAAGCTTAGTATGGCAAGGCGTCACTATCGACAGTCACACATCGGTAATCAGCTTAAATAGTGTGAATAAACCGGGAGTGATGATCAGCAGTGGTTGTTTTTAGACAATGGCAGGCCCCATTTCTCCGCTTAGATTTCAGTTGTGAAATGGTGGCCTTAATTTCAAGCGAATTAGTGCTTTGAAGCATTGAGATGACATGACTTGTTGGGAATTAGGCTCCCATTTTATTCATCAGTAGTATGAGCGTTTCGATCTCACTGGGCTCTAAAGATGAAAACTGACTGGACATTTCCTCGAAGAATTTTGGGTACATTTGACGAACCAACTCGACACCGTCCTCTGTTAGAGATATTTTTACGCTGCGTTTATCAACCGTATCGTTTCTTCTTTGGACCAAACCTTTCGCTTCCAAACGGTCAATGCGATTTGACAGCGCTCCTGAAGAAGGAAGTAAGGTTTGCTCTTTGAGTTCTTTTGCAGTCACCTCATAGGCATCACCTGCACGATAAAGAGTTGCAACCACATCAAATTCAGACGTATTTAACCCATACGGTTTACAGAACTCGCAACGAATAGAAGTAAACTGGTTCGAGGCCAACACAAATTGAGTCACTAACCTAACTGATGATTCGGATAAACTCGCATCCGCTCTCATCCACTGACTTACGATAGATTCTTCTTTCTCTCTACTAATCAAATGTTTACTCTCATTTAATATGGGCAATGGTTATAGAGCCTACCCTAGCATATTTCGCCATTTTACGCTTTAACATCAATCTTTCTCCAAACTTATACAACGAGTGCCAATGTGATGGATCTGTAGAGCGACTTATTCAAGTCAACGGACAGCTAAATCGCACTTCTCATGCACTTTAGGTTTCTTTTATCACTCTCCTCAGGGCTAATACCTCCATTATTCATTTATAACGAATAATGATTTCATTTTTTCATCAATTCTAAAAATTTAAATGAATAAATATACTTTCACCATCACTTGAGAGACGAGACACCCAACAATCGAGTGTGACTTGTCCTCAATCGTTTTAAAGGAGAAAATCATGAACAAAGAAAAGATGCCATTTCAAGTCTGGATCCTAACACTCGCTGCTTTCGCTATTGGAACTGCAGAATTCATTATCGCCGGTATTTTGCCGCAAGTTGCCACCTCACTATCAATAACTGAAGGTCAAGCCGGCTACCTAATCAGCGCATACGCACTTGCCATTGTGATTGGAGGACCACTGTTAACCATTTATCTCGCACGCTTTAATAAGAAAATGGTCCTAATTGGATTAATGGTACTGTTTATCGTCGGCAACCTCATGTCAGCTTTTTCACCTAGTTATGACATCTTGTTTATCAGCCGAATTATCAGTGGGTTAGTACAAGGTCCTTTCTATGGTATTGGTGCCGTTGTAGCGACAAACCTTGTGTCTGAAAAAATGGCTGGTCGCGCTGTAGGACAAATGTTTGCCGGCCTAACTCTAGCCAATGTATTAGGTGTTCCTGGCGGTACTTGGATTGGTGTTGAATTCGGTTGGCACACGACATTTATTGTGGTCGCTGCGTTTGGTGTCGTCGCTCTATTCGCCATTCTTGCCGCGATTCATTCAACAGGTCACGGCGAAGCGAAAAATGTTAAAGCACAACTTGCTGCGTTCAAAAATCCAAAGCTTGTTATTAGCCTAGCGATTACCGCCGTGGTTTGGACTGGGTTTATGACACTTTACGGTTACATTGCTCCTATCGCTATGCATATTGCTGGTTACGGTGAAAGCGCTGTGACATGGATTCTGGTCATTGTTGGTCTTGGTCTTATCATAGGTAACACGCTTGGTGGTCACTCATCAGACAAAGATTTAAACAAATCTTCTCTATTTTGGGCCATTGCAATGATTGCTTCTCTGCTACTGGTTGGTGTGTTTACCGACAATAAAATCCTATTCGTCGCCGCATCATTTATCTTTGGTATCGCATCATTTGCTAACGTTCCATCGATGCAATTACGTGTCATGAACAACGGTGGTGACGGACAAGAGCTGGCAGCAACAGCAAATATCTCAGCGTTTAATGTTGCTAATGCGTTCGGTGGTTTCCTTGGAGGTATGGTTCTTGATGGTCAGCTTGGTGCAGAAATGATTCCTTATGTTGGTGTCATCGTCCCAATTATTGGTGTGTTACTCATTGTTAAAGCGAACCGTAACGAGAAACAAGCACAACCAGTAGAAGCGTAATAGGCCTTTCTTCCCCTTGCCTTACCAACCTTGCCGTGGCGTGTTAATGCGCCACGGCATACGCATTAGCAGTCCGACAAGCTCGGTACCATTCTGAAAAAGCCAAATTCGATATTCAGCAAAGTCAACATCGCCTTTATTGACTTTGCTTTGAGGAGAAAAAGATGAACACTTTTGATAAGACATTACGACTACTCACCCTCATTGCCGCCACTTTCACGGTAATACTCTCTGTCAAAGCCGTTATGGACAACGGACTAGGTAGTTGGGTCTCTACCTCCACAGGCCTATTTATTGCCGTTCTTATCACGTCCTTACTTAAAACCTATAACAAAGGATAGTTAACTTTTTTGGTTTGATAGGTGCTTTGTTTGCACAGCTCACTTTAGGAAGAATATTTTCAACCATTCACCTTGAATCAATCGATATTTCAACATTGTCATCACTTGATCCTCTGATGGTGGCAGAGACAGGCCCAGGTATCCCAAGCATTGAGCTAACCAGCACCCTGTTGTTCGTCTTATTGGCCCTACAACTTATCGCCCTTCCTTGGAGAACCAGACTGTCGCTAACTCAATCGACATTAGGAAAACCAGACAACTACGCGTGGGGCATGACATTAGTAAGAATATATGTAGGACTTATGTTTATTGCCCATTTCACTGGTCACTTGTTAGTCGGAGGTAATCCATTTGCCGTATTTACCGATTACTTTGGCAGCATTGGCCTCCCCTTCCCTCAGGCCTTTGTCATTCTTGCAGGAATCATTGAGATATCCTTGGCGCTTATGCTGTCCTTCGGCCTGTTCACACGCCTCGCAGGGTTTGGTTCGGCAGTCTATTTATTTGTATCTGTAGGCTTGGGCGGCCACTATTCAGTGGGGTATGTATGGGTACTACCCACGGGTGGCTGGGAATTCCCTG
>ASHK01000318.1 GCA_000695745.1 Vibrio madracius
TTAAGTGTTAGTTTGGCGGCACCTTGTTGTGGCGCACAAGCACCGACGCCATGACTTAGACCAGAGATTGCGATAACGTCTTTTGGATTGATCCAGCGTCCTTCTACAGGAATCGGCGCGGATGCATGAAGATCGCCCCTTTGAATTGGGCACATGGATTGAATTTCGTGAGCGTATTGCATGTCGTTTTCCTCGATAAGGAAAACAGGTGTAGAACGGAACTAATGATCTAACTACAGTTCGTCGATCCCAAAAAAGGATCGTCCCAACAGATACACCTGTCTTCAGAAACTGTAGGAGTCATCAGCCGATTGGCGGTTAAGTAGGTGGAACCCCATCACCTTGGTGTTGATTCTAGATCCAAATCACACTTTCGTGCAAGAGTTATGTCTAGAACCATTAATCATAGAAATATTAGTTTTTATATTGATTACGCATTAAGCATAATGACATTAACTATTACAAAGTCGGGACATAATCGACATAAATATCAAGGTATAGTCGTGTCATTTTGGCGTTAATTATCTTGAAAAACTTAGGTTATTTAGCCTGTTAAGCATTGCTGTCTGAGTGCTGGCTTACTAGAATTTTGAGCTCTAATTAATCGCTTTTATTAACAGAACGATCGTAACGCGATACCCAATCGCAATGCCAACGGAGAAAAGTAGTGTCAACATCGTATTCAAGTGAACAAAACAACAGTTGGAAGTTGGTTTTGTTACTTGCCATTATCGCAGTGGTATTTAGCGGGTTATTCGACCACGACGTCTGGACACCTGACGAACCGCGTGTTGCAGCTATTATTCATAGCATGTACCTAACAGGTGACTTCATTATCCCTCAGTTTGCTGGTATCTCCTTTGTAGAAAAACCACCTGTATTCTTTATCCTTTCCACCATATTAATGCACGCAACGGGCTTAGATGCAGTCATGGCGGGTAGACTCGCATTGTCACTACTGTGTTTGGGCTCTTTAGCAGCAACGTACCGTATCGCGTACCTATTTAAAGGTGAAAACTTCGCCTGGATGGCTTTGGCTGTTCTTGGCACACTCGAAGGCTTTGTGCTTAACTTCCACTGGCTCCGAGTCGATGCTGCTTTGATGTTTACCACCATTGCCGCAACTTGGGCCTTTAGTGAAGCCTACCTGCGTCAGAAGCTTGGCTACTTAATTGTTGCAGGCGCGTTTACTGGGCTGGCCTTTTTAAGTAAAGGACCTGTCGCTATCGTGTTATGTATTGGGTTGGCGTGGGTACCGTTAGTCTTGCGAGCGCTCACCCTGAGAAAGCAGTTCCCACAAGAAGCAACCTCCACTAGTCATTTTGTATTCATGCACTTTGTTGGTATCAGTGTGATGTGCTTAGTGGCTGCGAGCTGGATATATCCTTTCTATAAAACAGCTTCTCCAGAGCTTTGGAAAGCCTGGTTTTGGGATAATCAGGTTGGCCGACTCACCGGTTCTGCCACCAATACGCTAGGCCATAATCACTCAGGTAAGCCTTTCTATTATGTAAACGGTATTCTGGAGTACAGCGCTCCTTGGACGCCGCTCTTATTACTTTGGTTAGGCAACTTTATCTATAAATTACGCCAACCTAAACAGCTAACATGGACTGATGGTTTCTTCGCTTTCTGGTTTGCAGTTGCTATCTTTGTGCTCTCTTACTCAGTAACCAAACGCTCTATGTATCTAGCTCCCCTGATGCCACTATTTGCTCTTATCATTGCTGATGCATTGACGAGTTTCTCTGGTAAATGGTTTAACTGGTATCGCAAAGGCTGGCTGGCGTTAATGTCTTTGGTACTTATTGCTTTTGCTGTCGTGCCTTTATGGTCGGGTCTGCTGCCATCGCACAAAATACCACCAGCGTTAATGGAATGGTTAAGCACATGGCATTTAGTGGCATTAGTGCCTATCGCCGCCATCGTTTTGATGGTAGTCGTAGAGCGTAAGCCTTGGCCACAGTGGAGCAAGATGGCTATCATTACTGCCCTGTTCTTCTCTAGTGCGTTTAACTACTTGTTCCCTGCTATCGATATCGCCAAAGATATGAAGCCGGACTTACGCAATTTTGTAGAGCAAGTGCCCGTGGAAAAAAGAGAGCGTATTGCGAGCGTTCGTTTTTCAGAAACTATGACGTCAATCTTTTTCCTCTATCATGACTGGTCCGTTCCACAAGTCAGTGTTGAACGCGCACAGGCCATCTTGGATGGTGTGGATCCCGACTATGATTACTTGTTACTCGATAGAAGTAACTCTACAACCGAGATCATCAAGTTCACGCCATTCCGCGCGGATACCCAGTATAAGATCCTGGCCAAAGGTACACCTCGAAGCGACAAAGAAAAAGACGCTGTTTTTTGGCTTTCTGGTAAATAGAATTCGCTAAATTGTCATAAAACATTTCAGCCTCTAATAATAGAGGGCTTTTTCTTTAAAAGAACTGCAGCCTAGATCACAATACCACTGGCAGATACCACTAATTTCATCAATTCGTTAATAATTGGTTGTCAATACCACTGTTACATCTAATTGAATTTAAAGCCTTTATTTCCTGGGAATGGGATAACAATCTACTCTCCTAATAACCTTTTTCGTTCTATATAGTCTTTGCATTTGATTGGAGTTATTGAAGCCGATATCATTTTTCAAACATGGGTTGATATACCAAACAACATATTTTAAAGTCTTACTCCACACAGTTTGGCTAACTGTCATCTAACTCAGATAGACTTAAAAAATCAAATAAGTAAAAACAACGTCACAGGCACATAAACATGTTCGAACAAAAGACAATTTCAGTTAATGAAGAACACTCTTGAAGGTAAAGTAAAAAACATTGATGTCATTCCTCGCTGCAGTAAAGAGTCACTCATTGAAGCTATTCATAGCGCGTCCACTGTTAATGACTTAATTGGAATCAATAAAGCAATCCTAAGGCTTATTAGTAAGGCTTAAATGAGGCTTGGGGACCGGCGCTCGCCCAGTCCCTCTTTGATTAACACTGAATTGAACAGTGTCGCCCTGGTACTATCAATTTAGGTTGGAATGCTCCCTTCGCTCCCATATCGACGATAGTATATTCGTTGTAACGTTCGAGACAGTCATAGGGGCTTTGGCTCAATCTGACTTTTTCAACTCGACACAAAAAAGCCAACTAAAATTAGCTGGCTTTGCAATCATTGCCGTGGTTTTAAGTGGACTATTATTTCGCTTTTACATATAAGTCCTTGGAGTAAATTCTTCCTTCAACATTATTCATTGGGAACCCGCCGACCGTCGGTCTTACTAGGCGAGCTTGCATGTAATAATAGATTGGCGCAATGGGCATGTCTTGAGCTAATAAGGATTCTGCCTGATCGTAAAAGCGCGCTCGCTCTTCGTCTGAAGTTGCCGCGAGCGCTTGGTCAATAATGTTGTCGTAGGCTTTACTCTTGTAAAATGCCCGGTTACCAGCATTATCGGAGGTCATAAGGCTTAAGAACGTAGACGCCTCATTGTAGTCTCCACACCAAGAAGTACGCAGCACGTCAAAATTTCCTTCTCGGCGAGCAACCAAATAGGACTTCCACTCTTGATTCTCTAACTCCACTTTTGCGCCCAAGTTTTTATTAAGCATTGACGCGATGGCTACAGCAATTGATTTATTACTCTCGCTTGTGTTGTATAACAGTTTGATGTCTAGTGGGTTAGCCTCATTGTAGCCGGCTTCGACAAGTAACTTTTTGGCCTCTTCGTCGCGCTGTTTTTGGCTCCACTTACTGTAATCAGGTTGAGTCGCATCAAAACCAGCAACATATTTATGCGCAAACGTATAAGCCGGAAGATTGCCAACTTGTGTAACCCCATTAGTAATAATGTCGCGCATGATGGTATAAGAGACCGCTTTACGCACTTTAGGGTCATTAAACGGCGCTTTCGTTGTATTGAAAGCGTAATAGTAGGTACACAGTAAAGGCACAACGGTATAGGCTTCAGGCTGCTCTTTCTTAAGTTTTGGTGCCATCGCAGTAGGTACGTCAGAGGTAATGTCCACTTCGCCAGAGGCATAGCGATTCATTGCTGCGGTTTGGCTCTCAAACGGAATATAAGTCACTTCATTAAGCACTGTATGCTTGTTGTCCCAGTATTGGCTATTTCTCACTAGCTCAATACGTTCGTTAATGACCCAGTCTTCTAAAACAAAAGCACCGTTAGAGACCATATTTCCGGGTCTGGTCCACTTATCACCAAATTGTTCTAAGTTCGACTTATGTACAGGCATCATCGATGAATGTGCAGTCATAGCAACAAAATACGGCACCTGACTGTCCAACTCGTATTGTAAGGTGTAATCATCCAGTGCTTTAATCCCTAACGAGTCTAACGGAGCTTCGCCATTAATGATGGCTTGAATATTCTTAATTTTGGTTAGCTTTAAATACCAACATTGGCAGAGGCAAAGTTAGGGTCAGCGGCTCTTTTAAGGCTATAAACAAAATCTTGCGCGGTAAC
>ASHK01000319.1 GCA_000695745.1 Vibrio madracius
AATCGGCAATGCGCCTTCATCGCCATCGATGTTCCTAGCATACAACCGCTCATGATCATCAACCCCAGCTCCCGAGCTCGTCCCTCCAAAGCTAAGGCTTCGGTTAATCCTCCTGTTTTATCAAGCTTAATGTTGATCATTTCATAACAATCGACCAGTTCATCGAGCTCAGCTCTGGTATGACAGCTTTCATCAGCACACAGTGTAATGGGGTGGGGAATGCCTTTGAGCAGGGCATCTTGACCGCTTGGTACGGGCTGTTCAATCATGGTGATATTCAGGGGGGCCAGCTGTTCAAATAATGATTCGAGATCAAGTGACGCCCAAGCCTCATTGGCATCAATTACGATCTTTACCTCAGAGGAGAGGGCTCGAATAGCGGCTATCTTGTTGACGACATCCTCACTATCAAGTTTTACTTTGAGTAGGGTCGCACCCTCTTCAATATACTGTTTTGCCTGACTGGTCATGGTGTTGAGGTCAGCAACAGACACCGTCATCGCCGTTTCGATGCTAGGAGCAATCGCAAAATAGGGCGATGGGAACTCGCTGTCAGAAAGCAAACTTTCTAGTGACCATAAGGCGCAATCAATTGCATTTCGAGCAGCACCTGCAGGATAGTTTTGCAAGGCGAGCCGAGCTTCAAATGGCTCTTTAGTGACAAGGTGAGCACTGAATTCCTTGATTTGCGCCATGACTGACTCCACCGATTCACCATACCTCGGGTAAGGAGTGCATTCACCTTGTCCGAGCTTTCCTTGATATTCGATAGACACACGAACCACTTCACAATGAGTTCGTGTGCCTCTTGAGATAGTGAATGGCTTCGCGAGTTTAATTGAGTGATGGTGCGCTTCAATCTTCATAAGGCTCTCACAGTGTTTTTAACTTGTTTGCGATTGAGTCTACGCCAAAACGAACTGGGTCCGTTACGGGAAGGTCAAACTGTTCACTCCATTGTTGACATAGTGCTTTGGCCTCAGACTCCTCCAATAGGGAAGTATTTAAACAGATACCAGCGAATTGGACTTTGGGATTGGTCACGCGCGCAGCCAAAAGATTCGCATCCATAGTTTGCTCAATGGTTGGCAATGGCGCATGAGGAAGGTGACGAATGTGCTGACGTCCCACTTCGTGACAAAGAATAAGCGCGTCAGGTTGAGCTCCGTGTAATAATCCTAAACTCACCCCGGCATACGATGGGTTGAAAAGCGAACCCTGTCCTTCGATGATATCCCATTCATGATCATCAAATGTTGGACTTAACGTTTCCACTGCACCTGAAATGAAGTCGGCGACGACCGCGTCTACAGAGATTCCTTGGCCATCGATTAAGATGCCAGTTTGTCCTGTGGCTTTGAACCTAGCGTCAATATTTAGCTGTTTAAGAGCTTGTTCAATAGCTAGGGCACTGAACATCTTCCCAACAGAACAATCGGTGCCAACAGTGAGTAACCGTTTCCCTGACCGTTTCCTACCATTGCCCACCGCTAGGTGCTCGTCGTAGTGGCGAACATCGAATAGCTGAATGATGTTTTTATCAGCAAGTTGTGCCAACTCAGGAATGTCGGTCAATCTTTGGTGCATTCCTGATGCAATGTCAAATCCTAGGTTCGCCGCGGTGATGAGAGTTTCAACCCAGTTTCTTGGAATAAAGCCGCCAGCATTGGCTGTGCCTAAGACAAGCGTTTTCGCACCTTGCTGTTTAGCTTGCTCGAGCGTTAATTCTGTGAGTCCCAGAGAGACGGTATCTTCGGACAATCTCAGTTGTCCCAAACAAGCATCTGGGCGCCACTTAACAATACCGCGCGCGTTTTTGCTGATAGAGGATCCGTAACGTCACCGAGGAAAAGTAAGTAAGGCTGAGAAATGTTCATAGTGTCCCTTTATTCACAAATAGCGAAATTCACAAGTAGATGAATCAAACGCATTGAGTTGATGCCATCTAAGATAGGGACAGGACACTTTAATAGCGAATACTCTGTTGTTGGTCGACTATAACATTAAGTTATAAGGCGCGCTTGGCTATTCGCTGCTAGCGTGATGCTTAAGCATGGCAAGAAAAGATCTGGTTGCAATCGAAAAAGGATGTAAGTCGCTTGTAAGTAGTGATACCGAGCAGTCAATAGCATCTGAGAGATGAAGTCTTTTTAGGCTATCACTTGTTGCATATTGACTAGCGGTCCAAGGATCGACGATCGCAATTCCAGCCCCAAGAGCGGCGAGCTCGGCTCCCGAGCTGTAATTCCTAACCGTCAGGGATGGAGCAAAATCAGCTTGTATTTGCTCAAGAGCATGGGTGAGCTTTTGTCCTAAAGGGTCACGTCTGTCTAAGGCGATGATACTGAGTTCATCGTTTAACAGAGTTTGCAACGTGACAGCAGAGGGCTGATTTTCGCTAAAGCATAATCGAGTGAGCGCAGAGATAGGCACGAGGACTTGCATTGATTTCTTGGTGAGAAGTTGATGAGAAATGCCGGCTGGTGTGTCTTCGCCAAACGCCACAGCAATATCGAGCGCATTGTCGAGTAATGCGTCGCACAATTCACTGCGATTTCCCGTCACCAATTCGATAGAGCATTGATGTGTTTGATGGAAGTGGGCAATTACAGGAGTTAGGAATTTGCTGGCTAAAACTGGCGGCGCACCGATTCGAATATGTTGATGCCCTTTTTTAACTTTGTTAGTGAGAGTTTTAAACTGACCGAGTTGAAGATAGATTTTCTCCACTTCCGGCAACAGGGTTTTGGCTTCCTGAGTGGGGATCAGACGACCTTTGACGCGTTCAAATAGAGAGAAACCAAGCTGTAATTCAGTATGAGCTAAAACGCGAGTCACATTCGGTTGGGAGACATGGAGGTTTTTCGCTGCACCCGAGACGGTTCCCGTTTGCATAATCGCATAAAACACTTCTAACTGACGTAGGTTCACAAAGACTCCATTCCCATAGTGACTTGCTCTACTGTACTGGATCTTGCGGATGATGAGAATGGGTGATTGTGTTGCTACAAGGACTCTTTCAGAAAATGAAAAGAGTCCTTATTTCTGGAGGGTTAACCTACTTTTAGTGGATTAACCTATTTAAAGCGAATTAACCTATGAAATGTGACCAGAAAATTGCTGCCCAGATCATTGAGGTTAGGCCAATCGCTAGAAGTACTGCAGCAGAGCCTAAATCTTTTGCACGACCTGACAGTTCATGGCGCTCTAACCCGATGCGATCAACAACCGCCTCGACAGCAGAGTTCATCAGTTCGACAATCATGACAAACAGCACACTGCCGACTAAGGCCACTTTTTGGAACAGCGTCACATCGACAGCGATAGCGATGATAATAGATGCAATAAGCGCAACCAGTTCTTGGCGAAATGCAGCTTCGTTTTTCCACGCGGCTATTAATCCGAGCCAAGAATATCGTGTAGCAAGGATGATTCGTTTTATACCGGTGTTTTTTTGTATTTCACTCATAGTGTTAGTTCAGCTTCATAGTTAAGGCATCGTTGCGGTTATTCGCATTTTTGTCGTCTACTGATTTTGAAATATTAGCGATCATTTGAAAATCTTGGTGAGTCCAAATCTCTTTCTCTTTCAGTGCGGCCGGCAGTATATCAAACGAATCGATCTTGTCAGCAGCAACCAGCTGCAATTGGCCGTACTGTTCGAGATCGCTCAAGGCTTGCAGTGAAAGAGGGGTACCTTTTGTCACACCATTTGGGATCAAATCTAAGCTGTAATGGTAATCACGAGTTTTAACCACCCATTTTTCCGGTAAACGCTTGTTGCTATCCCACCAAATGCCATTCGAGTTTCTTAAGCTGTGCTACTGTGGTGTCTTCATCTTGTGCATCCAACATCTTTAGGTGCTTCCTAAAGTACTGTGGAAACAATATAACAAAGGCATCTTGACTAATATCAGGATTGATCTTGATTATTTCCATCGCAATTAATGCACCAAGCATGTTTGAATACAGATCTTCAGGTGAGAAGGCGGATGGGTATTCTTTGAACCCACCGACTGACACTAATCCGTACCATTGGCCAATTTCATGCCATTGGGCAAGGCGGAAGGCAAGCAATCCTGCGAGTTTGGCTTCTTCGTTATTGGCTGAGTCAAGCTTGTCTAAGTTATTGAATACAATTCGGCGTGTGCGAAGTTCAGGCGTCAGAGCCAATTCTAATGCGTCGCTGTCACGATTTTGATGCTATGGTAAAGATAGAGAGTGAAATCTGCGGTGTCTCTCACGTGGGCAGTATCGATAAAGCCACCCTTGTTAGTGAATATTAACCCGTTTACTTCGTCTGATGCGCCAATAAGACTGCCTATCACACTGGAAGACCCATCATTAAATACATGCGCATCAACGTCTTCGGTATTCAGTACGTTCTTGATGGAGTAGAAAGGAACAGGAACGCTTCCTAGCTCAGCTTTCAAGCCTGTTCCGAAGGCGCAACATGGTCTTATCCCTACTGGTACAGTATTCACGTCGGCAAAGCTGGGCTGAATGGACGCAAAAGCTAGACTAAGTAGTAATAATATTCTTTTCATAATCAACCAGAAATCAGTGTGTGGAACGAAAAAACGGCAAAGTGTGCAGTTTACACAGCCTTGCGTTGTCAAAAAAATGCAAGAATTTATGGTGACGATAATAAATCAATAACTTAAAAAAATTTACCATTTTGTGCCACTCGCCATTTCAACGTGGTTTCGTCCTCGTTTTTTCGCCGCATAAAGTGCTTCGTCAGCCTGTTCGAGTAGATGTTGTGGAGCGTTTGGCTGCTCATCGAGACGCTGAAACGCGACGCCTATTGAAACGGTTAAAATGCGATAAGGGTCGTTGCCTGAATGAGTAATATTGAGTTTTTCGACTTCTTGTCGCATTTTTTGCGCCAAAACCATACTTTCTTGTGGTGATGTGTTGAGGAGAAGCGCACAAAACTCTTCGCCGCCTATTCTTGCTACCAAGTGCCCACAAGGAGACAGCACTTGTTTCAATGCTTGTGCCACGTAACGCAGTGCAAAGTCACCTTGAACATGTCCATAGGTATCGTTGTATTGTTTAAAATGGTCGACGTCTATCATCATAGTGGTAATGCTAGTAACAAAAAGACGTTCTGTACTGTGTGCAAGTTCGGACATAAACGGGCGACGGTTAGGCAATCCCGTCAGTTCATCGGTCTCTGCGGCAATATGCAGTCTGCGATTGGTCTCCATCAGCTCAGCCTGTAGGGCTGTCATTTCGTTTTGGTTTTCAAACGGATATGGAGCTCGCTTACGGTGGTGGATAACCGACTCAAAATGGTGGTTTGAGTTTGGCTCCACGGCTGTGGGTGATGCAGAATCGAAGCCGTGAGAATGCCAAACACAGATTGCCTATCAATCAGAGGAAACAGAACAAGGGAAGCGACGTTATGAGCTTTGAGCAATGCATATTCGGCAGCGGCGCCTTCTTTTATCGAGTCGATATCGTCGATGATGATAGGTTCTAGCGACAATAATCGTCGCTGTAATAAGGTCATCGCATCAATGTTAAAGCCATCCTCTAACGGATTTTTGGAGCCGTCGGCACGCCAGGAGTAACGGAATGATGCTGAGTTGTCTTGTATTGAGAGGATGCTGATACGGTCGATGTCCAGTACCCGACCAATCGGCTCAAACGCACTGTACATCACATCGGTCACATTCTCTTCATTACAGGTCAGAATGTTCAGTGACATATCTGCCAAAATACGGTGCAGTTTACTTTGTATTTTTGTACGCTTGGGTTTGCTGTTCTACACAGTGCCTGAGTTGATTTTGATGTTGTAGTAATTGACGTTCGGTCCTTTTCTGCGCTGCGATAGCATTTCTAGATGCGCTGTTCAGATTTTGCAGTGCTTGAGCGACAAAAGACAGCTCATCTTTACGGTCGGTAAGCCTTGTGGCAAGGTGATTTTCCGTGACGTTCTAGGATTGATACCTTTGGACACTTTACATAGGTCTAATAGCGGAGTCGTAATCAGCTTGCCAATAACAACCACGATCACGATTAAGATGATGCCCGCTTCAATCACATTGACTAACAGCCCTAAAGCGAGCTTGGAGAGCACCTCTCGTTGAATGATTTCCTCATCCACCATATAAGAGATATTTCCAAGGTAACGACCGTTGTACTTTAAATCCAGTATGTAGGCGGTTGAGGTGAGTTGGGGGGACAGGTTCGCATCCAAATAGGTGCCGTTCACACCTGTGAGACGAATGTTACGAATATAATCATCTTCGCCAATACTCAGCATGAGTTGATTCAGTTGAGAGAGGTCGAGGTCCCATAACGACTCGGCGATAGGATGAGTGAGAGAGTAGACATGAACACGAGCGTGTTTGTTGACGTCTTGCATCTCTTGTTGATAGTCGACGACGGCTTGTACACCAACATTGAGGATGGTTAACGATCCCGTTACGAGGATAAGAATAGTGATGACTTTTTTTTCGGATGGACATCGCATTAAAGTGCTGCATGAGCAATTTACTCGCGCTTAACAATAAAGGGGTTAATTGGATTGGCAAAATATCGATATTTTGGAAATCTATGCTGCTCCAGGCCCGTTCTTCGAGCGTGGTGAAAAGTGCTGAAGGGTAGCTAATGACTTGAAATAAATTGAATTTTGTTCGTTGTGGCCAGCGATGTTCCAGTTTGTGGTGGTATATTTTTACCAGTTGTAGACCGACGGCAGTGAAATGCCCTCCTCCCAATGAGGTTATTTGTCCCGACTTCAGTTCTAACAACACTCGCGGTGATGTATTGATTGTACTAATAAAAACTTCCTTTCCTATAGTCAACCCTGCTTCTT
>ASHK01000320.1 GCA_000695745.1 Vibrio madracius
GATTTGATATGGGGTAGTGCTTTAGTGCCTATCCTAGGTAAAACGGACAGCCAACGCCGTGTAATGATCAACTCAATCGCCCCTCACTGGATGGTAACCAAGTATGGTTGATCACAGCGGGTGGTGCGTTATTCGCAGCATGGCCACTGGTTTATGCAACGTCGTTCTCTGGTTTCTATTTTGCGATGATTGTGACGCTAGCAGCATTATGGCTACGTCCGATCGGTTTGGATTACCGTTCAAAGCTTGAAGACACCAAATGGCGTAACGTTTGGGATATCGCTATCTCAATCAGTGGTTTTGTTCCACCAATCATCTTTGGTGTGGCGTTTGGTAACTTGCTACAAGGCGTACCGTTCCAACTGAGTGAATTCATGATGCCAACGTATCACGGTTCCTTCTTTGGTCTGCTAAACCATTCGCGCTACTTTGCGGTCTAGTGAGCTTGTTCATGATTTTGCTACAAGGCTCAACTTGGCTACAAATGAAGACCACAGGTGACATCCATACACGTGCTCGCAACACAGCACAGCTAATGGGTCTACTGGTTGTTGCCGCTTTCGTAGCAGCAGGTTTCTGGATTCAGAACATCGATGGTTACACGATTGTAAGCGCTATCGACGGCAATGCTGCATCGAATCCACTAAATAAAGAAGTGTCCGTGAAGCGGGTGCATGGATGGCGAACTTTGAGAAATATCCACTACTTTGGATTGCTCCAGCGCTAGGCGTGGTGATGCCGCTACTAGCAGTACTAGCGTCTCGTTTAGAAAAATGTGCCGTGTCGTTCATTGCGTCTTCTCTAGCGAACGGTGGCATCATCTTTACGGCTGGTTTTGCAATGTTCCCATTCGTAATGCCAAGTAGCATGAACCCTAACCACAGCTTGACTATGTGGGATGCGACGTCAAGTGAGTTGACTTTGAACCTGATGACAGCAGTAGCGTTCGTGATGGTTCCAGTAATTCTTAGCTACACAGCTTGGACTTACTATAAGATGTTCGGTCGTCTTGACGACAAGTTCATCGAAGAAAACAAAAATTCACTTTACTAAGGAGCATTGGATATGTGGTATTTCGCTTGGATTTTAGGAGTATTACTTGCGTGTGCATTTGGCATCATCAACGCTCTTTGGCTAGAGCACAGTGAGATGATGGACAAAGACAGTGAGTAAGCTTAACCAACAGTTAGAGCAACTCCACAAACCAGTAGATAAGACGCTGTTGCGCGTCTTATCCCTGATACTCGGCTTTGTTAATGTCGGTTTGTTTATGTGGAATCCAGACCAATACGCTGACGCCATTGGTGGCTTTTCGCCAGTCCTAGGGTTGTTATTTTGTATTGTCTGTGTGTGCCAGCATGGTATTTGGAGTCGGATTCCGACCGAGATTCTGGCTCTGGCAAGCGGTGTTCAGTCCGTACTTGTCACTAACTGTGTTGAGTTACCTAACGTTAATGTACGTTATCTAAACAAAACCCGAGCTTTGCTCGGGTTTTTTACCTTTTGAAACAAACAAACTTTCGAAACTGCCAATTACTTCATCAGTTGAGTGTAAATTTTGGCACTTTATTCAAAATTTTTTGTCAGCTCTTATAACAAACACAATCACTTGCGTTATATTAGACCGCAGTATTCATTAGGAAGTTACCAGTTTGTCTCAGTTATCACCGTTATTTCSRATTCCCGTCACCGTCTACTATGAAGACACCGATGCAGGTGGTGTGGTCTATCATTCGAACTATCTCAATTTCTTTGAACGCGCACGAACCGAATTGCTTCGAAGTAGAAACGTTCATCAACGTCAGCTGCTTGAACAACAAGTCGGCTTTGTCGTTCGTCATATGGATATAGATTTTATCCGCGCAGCGCGACTAGACGACCATCTCATAGTGAAAACGCATATTTCTGAATTCAAGCGAGCGTCATTAACATTTCAACAAGAAATAGTTGATGAGCAAAATGTGACAATTGCCAAGGCTCTCGTTAAAGTGGCATGTATCGATAATGTAAAAATGAAAGCCGAAGGCCATTCCTTCGACTATCTTATTGGAGTTAAAAAACAGTGACGGCTGATATTTCGTTTGTGGACCTCATTCTAGAGGCGAGTCTACTGGTTCAACTGGTAATGTTGATTTTGCTTGGGATGTCAGTGGTGTCTTGGGCGATGATTATCAAGCGCAGTAAGGTATTGAAACAGGCTGCTAAAGAATCGGATGAATTTGAAGACAAATTCTGGTCAGGCGCTGATCTTTCACAAATCTATCAAGATGTGAAGAAAAGAAAAGACGATCTTTCTGGTACCGAAGAGATTTTTTTATAGCGGCTTCACTGAGTTTTTAAGACTTCGTAAATCTAACGCAGAATCGCCAGCGTTCATTATGGAAGGAACGGGGCGTTCGATGCGTGTCGCGGTGTCTCGCGAAGTAGAAGATCTAGAAACGAAC
>ASHK01000321.1 GCA_000695745.1 Vibrio madracius
TATCCTCAATGTGGCGCTGACGATACCAGCGAGGGTAATCATTGGTATGTTGACCGACAAATATGGTCCACGTCTGGTCTACTCCGCACTGTTGGCAATATGCTCTATTCCATGTTTTGTTTTTGCGTTGTCAGATTCATTTATTCAAGCGGCTATCGCACGTTTCCTATTAGGTTTTATTGGCGCAGGGTTTGTTATTGGTATTCGTTTAGTATCTGAGTGGTTCCCACATGATGAACTGGGTACTGCGGAAGGTATTTATGGTGGTTGGGCAACTTTGGCTCAGCGGCGGCGGCTTTCACTTTACCAACCTTGGCTCTGATGTTTGGTGGTGACGACGGATGGCGCTATGCCGTTGGTGTGACGGGCCTAATGAGCTTGGTGTTCTCAGTCATTTTTTATCGTAACGTTCAAGATACGCCAAAAGGATCGACTTACTTTAAACCTAAACATTTAGCAGCGATGGAAGTGACATCGAAAGGGGATTTTTTCTTCCTGTTGATCATGAAGATCCCTATGTATGCTGCACTTGCGCTACTCGCTTGGAAACTTGCGCCATCGAATATTGGCATGTTGAGTGACACGGTGGTTAACGCCTTCTATGTAGGCTTGGTTGTTCTATACGGATTCGAAGTTTCTCAAGTTTGGAAGGTCAATAAATCTATTTTCTCTAAGCCTGTTGCGCAAATGCATCAATACAAGTTTAAGCAAGTCGCGGTGCTGAACGTCTTATATTTCGCTACGTTCGGCTCGGAGTTAGCGGTGGTCTCAATGCTACCTTTGTTCTTCTCTGAAACGTTTGAATTAACGCCTGTTTTAGCGGGTATGGTGGCTTCGGCTTATGCCTTTATGAACTTAATGTCGCGTCCGGGTGGCGGTTGGATCTCTGACAAATTTGGCCGTAAATCGACACTGTTAATTCTAACCGCAGGTTTGGCGGTGGGCTATTTCATGATGGGCCAGGTCAACAGTGAGTGGCCGTTGTGGCTTGCAGTATGCGCAGCCATGGTTTGTTCATTCTTTGTTCAAGCAGGAGAGGGGGCGGTGTTTGCGACAGTGCCATTAATCAAGCGCCGCATGACAGGTCAAATCGCTGGAATGACTGGCGCTTACGGAAATGTCGGTGCAGTGGTGTACCTGACGGTTCTGTCATTTGTTGACTATCAAACCTTCTTCTATGTTATTGCGGGGACAGCGGTTCTTGGGTTCGCAACCTTGATGTTTATGGAGGAACCCAGTGGTCAAATCGCTGAGGTAAACAAAGACGGTAGCGTAACGTTAATCAATGTATCTCATTAAAGGTCATCGGGGAGTGAGTATTTAGCGTGCTCACTCGTTCAAAAGCTCTGCTTGCACAGAGCTTTTGTTCTTCGACAGGTTCAATAGGGAATGATCATGGGATTACCGCTTAACCATCCACAAACGCTGACCACATCCTACGGCGG
Source organism: Vibrio madracius (assembly GCA_000695745.1). Lineage (GTDB taxonomy): Bacteria > Pseudomonadota > Gammaproteobacteria > Enterobacterales > Vibrionaceae > Vibrio > Vibrio madracius. The sequence goes on from ASHK01000321.1 coordinate 1,446, forward strand.
CGTGTCTTCTGCAGGTACTCGAAGCGAAAACCAAGATGCGTTTGTGGTTCGAGAGCCAAGACTGCAAAGTGAGTTGGAAACCAAGGGTATGCTTGCTTGCATTGCCGATGGTGTGAGTTGCAGTGAACACGGGCAGAAAGCCAGTCATACCAGTGTGATGCAGTTTGTCGCCGATTATTATGCGACGCCAGAAAGTTGGAGTGTTCGACGCTCTGCCATTCAGGTGCTGACATCACTAAATACTTGGTTATATGAACAGAGTCTAAAGCAGCCGCTAAAGCATAATAGTCTTGTAACTACCTTTAGTGCTGTTGTCGTCAAATCTAATACCGCGTATCTATTTCATTTGGGTGATAGCCGGATATATTTGCTTAGACAAGGCAAACTCCGTTTGTTAACCAGAGACCATCAGCGGACCAACATCGGTAAAGCGGCGTACCTAACTCGCGCTTTAGGCATGGATAGCAAATTGGAGGTCGATTTTCAGACCTTAGCCGTTGAAACTGGCGATCTTTTCTTGCTCTCAACCGACGGAGTACATGATTTTATCACTGATAAGCAGATGGTTAACACTATCCAAAATCAGCAGCAAGACTTTGAAACACGAAGCCAAGCATTGACGGATCTCGCCATAAAAAATGGTAGCCAAGACAATGTCACCAGCTTATTAGTTTCCATCGATCATGTGCCCAATCTCACGTTGCATGAGTTTCAACAACAATCACTTAACCAAGTGGTGCCACCCCCGCTTAAAGTGAACAACAGAATTGATTGTTACACGGTGACAAAAGTACTTCATGCGGGCACTCGAAGTCATGTTTATGAGGTGAGGGAACAGCAGACTCAGCGGAAGTTCATTCTCAAAGCGCCTTCTTTGTTGCATGTGGAAGATAAACAAGCCCTACTCGATATTAGTAATGAATATTGGGTAGGAACGCATGTGAATAGTCCCCGAATCATGCGTACTTATCCTCGACCGGCAGATTCACCATTCCTTTAACTTATTGTGTGAACCGATAGAAGGCGTCACACTTAGGCAATGGATGCTTGATAATCCAACGCCGAGCTTAGACAACGTAAGAAATATTGTCGCTGAAATCGTTAAAGCAGTACGCGTATTGCAACGTTTAGATATGGTGCATCGTGACTTAAAGCCTGAGAACGTAATGATATCAGAATCACTACAAGTGACTTTGATTGACTTGGGTTCCGTTTTGGTGAAAGGCTTAGATGAAGCAAAGGCGCCACAGGGCGCTCAAGCACCGAAAGGCGCGGCAAATTATATTGCTCCAGAGTATTTGAATGGCAACGAAGCCACCACCACATCCGATTTATTTTCGATTGCGGTAATGACGTATGAAATGTTGTCTGGCTCGCTTCCCTATAAAGCGGTGATGGCACGCAGTGTCGACACTGCCCGCCATCAGCAGTGGAAGTATCAGAGTATTCAAATCACCAATCCTGAACTTCCACTTTGGCTCGATATGGCTTTAAAGAAGGCTTGTTATCCGAATCCACAGCATCGCTATCAAGCATTAGGCGAGTTTTTGCTGGACTTGACGCAGCCGAATCCAGCATTGATCAAAGAACACGAGGCTAGCCCGCTGATTAAAAAGCATCCCTTATTATTTTGGAAAGGCGCGACAGCGTTACTGGCGCTATTGGCTACCATTGAACTGATGTTATTACTGGCTCGATAGGCGACTATTTCACGCGCATAAGCTGGTGCTTGGTACTGCCAAGTTCGAACACTAAGATTTGTGAGCGCTTCATAGATTCGACTTTCCTCAGCATTTCTCGATCGTAGCCTTTGCTTTTCATCCAAGAGAGCGGGGACGAGAATTGGTCTTCATTGACCACATATGACTGATCTTTAAGTATGGATTCGGAAACATGAACCACCCAAATTCGAGAGCGGAATTCGACGGCATTGACGAAAAATTCAAGAAGTTTTTTTAGCATCAAAATGACTCAGAGCCTTGAGTTAACAGACA
>ASHK01000322.1 GCA_000695745.1 Vibrio madracius
GACTGCTCCTTTATTCACTTTTTCCGGAGTGCACTCATCCAACGATAGAACACCAACACAGTTGATGACCCAATCAAGACTCTCAACCTCAGCGCTAAGTGATGTCATTAACGCACCATAATCGTCCTCTTTAGTGACGTCCAAAGCGTGCCAGCGTAGCCTAGAGTGCTGCATATCAGGCAGAGCACGATGATAGGTCGCAAATATCGTGGCATCAGTATGGGCCAGTATATGCTGGGTCATTGCCCTACCTATCCCTCCGGAAGCACCAAGTATCAAGACATTTAAGGGCTTCATCTTCACCTCACAATCGTTCAATTCGGGCTAAGTTCGCTTCGGCAGTGATAAGATGTTCATCCTGAACTTCAGGCGCCAGTCGGTCCCATGTCCGATAAATCATCGCCGTCCGAGGATTGTTACCGAGCCACTCGCGATGCTTATGCATAAAGCTCCAATAAAAACCATTAAAAGGACAGGCTTGTTGGCCTGAACGCTCTTTGACGTTATAAAAACAGCCACTGCAATAATCACTCATTTTGTTGATATAACCGCCGCTGGAGCCATAGGGTTTGGTCGCAATGAGCCCATCATCGGCATATAAAGCCATCCCCCTAGTGTTGGGCATCTCTACCCACTCAATCGCATCAACATAAATACCAAGATACCATTGCTCGACTTGATCTGGATCTAACTCGGTAAGCAACGCAAAATTACCTGTCACCATCAAACGTTGAATGTGATGTGCATAGGCGAAATCCAAAGACTGAGTGATGGCATGTTTCATACAACTCATTTTGGTCTCACCATTCCAAAAATAGTGAGGCAATGTTCTTGATGCCCCTAACGCATTGGTAGTCGAGTAGTCTGGCATATTGCTCCAATACATCCCTCGAATATACTCACGCCAGCCGAGAATCTGTCTGACAAACCCCTCAATCTGTGCAAGCGTGATTTGACCATCAGAATGCGCATAGTGATCAATTGCCGCGTATAGCACCTCTAATGGCGTCAGCATCTTACAGTTAAGCGAAAAAGAGAGTCGGCTATGATAGAGGCTCCATTGGCTTTCATGCTGCTCTGTCATCGCATCTTGAAAGCGGCCAAAATTGGGTAAACAGATTTGGCAGAAATGCGCGAGTAGCGTAAGAGATTGAGACCGATTGATAGGCCAAATGAGTTGCTCACCAATTCGCCCTATCGAAGGCAGATTATGTCGCTGTATTCGTGATACGGTATCTTTTGTCGGTGACGCAAACAGAAGTGGGGCGGGCAACGCTTCAATGTCGGCTTTTTTCAATTTGTTGCGATTGTTCGCATCGTAACTCCATTTACCACCGAGCGGTTTGGTTTCATTTTCCATCAACATGCCATGTTTTTTGCGCATCTTGCGGTAAAAATGATCCATCACCAGAGACTTGCCGCGAACGAAATAGTTATCTATCTCTGAAAAAGGCAGCAAGAAATGTTCTGACTCGACCAAGGTCGTTGAAAACTGTGGATGAGAAAAGCAAGATAATTGCTTTAGCAGTCGATATTCATCTGGCCTTTGGAACTCAAACCTTTCGATATTGTGCTGCTCAGCGACCGTGGCGATGAGATCGGTTAAAGAGTCGAAATCGCACGTATCGTCCAAAGTGAGATGATGAACGTGATGTCCTTGTTCTGCCAAGCAGCCCGCGAAATTTTCCATTGATAGAAAGAACGCCACTTGCTTTTGAATATGATGCGTCACGTACTCTGATTCTTGTTTCAATTCTGCAATCAAATAAAGAACATCGCTATCCACACTAGCGAACCATGAATGTTGGGGGTCGAGCTGATCACCCAAAATGAGTCTTAGCGTTCTATATCCCATCGTCTTCCTTATCAATCCTGAATCGGCCAATCCACCATATCCACTGCGTTCAAGCTGGAGTTAGGCTGGTCACCTTTCCACTTACGGATGAAAACATTTTCAGGATCATAGAGTTGTGTCTGTTTACTTAGGTCAAACTTCCTATGTCCCCGAGGGTCGGCTCCCACACCAGCAAGATATTGCCAATTGCCCCAATTTGACCCAACGTCATAATCAATAAGCATATGCTGGAAATAACACGCTCCATAACGCCAATCAAGGGAGAGTTCATGCACAAGACAACTTGCCACCAACTGTCTTCCTCTGTTGGACATATACCCTGTTTCTCGCAATTGATTCATGCATGCGTTCACAATAGGAAACGGAGTATTACCCTCAACCCATTGACGTAATCTGTTGGCATAAAATGTGGTCAATGGGCGCTTGCCCTGAATGCCTCCAAACGCAAACAGCTTTGCCCCATGTTTGTGGCTATACCAGTGAAAGTATTCACGCCAAAGTAGCTCAAACAAAATCCAGTAGGTCGATTCATTACTACCATGCTGACGTTCAAAGCGATTTAAATGGCTCAGTATCATTTTTGCAGACACGTTACCATTGGCCAGCCAAAGTGAGAATTTCGTGGAACTGTCCCAATTATCCAACTCGTTGCGAGTGGATTTGTAATGTAGCGCCGCGGTCGTAGAAAAATAATCTCGCAGGTGTCCAAGCCCTGCTAACTCTCCACCGCGCACACCATGATGAACTTTCAGTGATGAGGGTTCACAACCATAACTGGCAGGTAACCCATCTCGATTATTTAATGGTGGCGGCAATTGCGTCGTCGTGGGCCCAGCAATTGGAAGTAGTATGTTTTCTACCTGTTTTCTGAAGCGCGAGAATGACGCAGGAAGGTCCTCAATGTCAAAGGGGAGCAACGCCTGAGAAAACAACGAGGCAGTTTCAGCTCTGTACACTGCTATTTTCGGGTGTCTAAGGATAGTTTTAGTGAGAACGTAATCCACATACCAACTGGCGCTGTGTGCAACGTAGATATCTGTGATCGAGTAATAGGTAATCATCTCTTCCAGCCGAAGAACGGCGTCGTCAAGACTGTTGACGGTCACATAATGCAGCACTTGGCCGAGCTGCATTAAGGACTGATTAAACTCGCCCAATGACTGCATTGTGAATTCTCGTTTGGCCGAATCATCTATTTCTAACGGTAAAAAGCGCCGATCGAACACACTTTTTAGCTCATCAAAGCAAACACAATGAAGCCTATCAACTTGTTCGCTTGCCTGTTGTAACAGTAGATTGTCGTGCAACCTAAGATCTTGAGTAAACCAATAAATCCCTCTTTTATTCGACATGTCATTTTCCTAAATTGTTTGTGCGCTGCCTGTTTGTACGCAGCATTCCTTGTGACAGCTTAGAAAACCGTTGGTCATTCTGTGTCTCGTGAACGTACAAACGTTGTTGACGCTACAAACACGACCTCAGGGAGGACTTGGGATGTCACTAAAAAACAACTTAGATAAACTCGCTCCTCATTTCGAAGCGGGCGGGAAATACCAAACCTTTTATCCACTCTACGAAGCCATTGCCACGCTGTTTTATACCCCTGGACACGTCACCAAAGGACAAACCCACCTCAGAGATAGTATAGATCTCAAACGCATCATGATAATGGTGTGGATAGCTGTATTCCCTGCGATGTTTTGGGGCATGTACAACATAGGCAATCAAACAGTAGCGGCATTATCCATCACTTATTCGGCCGAAGAGATCACTCAATTGATCGCGGAAAGTTGGCGTTTATCATTCGTCTTTGGCTCTGCGACTGACTTACTTGAAGCGGGATGGGTAAGTAAAATGTGGTTTGGTGCCTGTTACTTCTTACCCGTATACCTCACCGTGTTTATTGTGGGCGGTTTTTGGGAAGTACTGTTTGCTATCGTTCGCAAGCACGAGGTTAATGAAGGCTTCTTCGTCAGCTCTATTCTCTTTGCATTGATTCTCCCTCCTACCATTCCACTCTGGCAAGCGGCACTCGGTATCACCTTCGGGATCGTCGTCGCCAAAGAAGTGTTCGGAGGAACAGGCGCAATTTTCTCAACCCCGCACTCGCTGGAAGAGCCTTTCTTTACTTTGCCTACCCTGCCCAAATGTCAGGTGGTGCCGTCTGGGTCGCTGCGGACGGCTACTCGGGTGCAACACCTCTGAGTCAATGGTACGAGGGCGGAGAAAGTGCCCTGTACAGTGCACTGACTGGAAAACCTTTAACTTGGTGGGATGCGTTTGTTGGAAATTTGCCGGGCTCCATGGGTGAGGTATCCACATTACTCATTACCGCTGCGGGTATTTTCCTGATAGCGATAGGGATCGCCTCTTGGCGGATTGTTCTCGGAGTCTTAATTGGTTTGACCCTCTCAGCCACACTTCTCAACGTAATTGGTTCGGACTCGAACTCGATGTTCTCGATGCCCGTTTACTGGCATTTTGTCATTGGTGGCGTGGCATTTGGCACCTTTTTTATGGCGACAGATCCTGTGTCCGCAGCCTTTACTAACTCAGGAAAGTGGGCATATGGTTTACTCATAGGCTTCATGACCATCGGCATAAGAGTGCTAAACCCAGCCTACCCTGAGGGCATTATGTTGGCCATTCTGTTTGCCAACTTGTTCGCTCCGCTCTTTGACCATTTCGTGAAGGAGGCGGTCGTAAGACGTCGAGTAAAAAGAATGAAACCGTTCGACAAGATCTCACCTTAAATTCATGCCTTAGATAAATAATGGCGCTAATTGTAATTCATTTTATAAATAGCGCCATAATTGAACCATAATCACACTAATAATTGAGTCTGCTATCAAAAACTGTGCTTTCTAAAGTGACAAAGTACTGAACTCGTTGGATAATTAAAAGTAATCCGACCAAAAGAGTCCGACATTGAATTAAGTGCAAGCCTCGCCAATCAGAATAAGCCAGGGACATTAGTTAGATCATGAAAAAGAACGATTTTCAGAAATCGGCGGCGAATTTAAAGAAAGCAGTACCATTGATGGTAAAACACCACGTTCCAGCGACGCCTGCCAATTATGCACTTTGGTATACGTATGTCGATCAAACTATCCCCGAATTGAACGCGGAAGTAGATGCGATTCTCAAAGATTTTGATATCTTGCCTCCAGTCAACACCAATCTACTATACCGCGAGCATATCGCAGGAAAAGCGGAAGTAAATTTGCAAGATCTGAAGCACAACATGGAGGCCTTAGTCACTGAAGTGTCGAGCTCCATGACCGATGCTATTGCCGATACCTCGCAGTTCTCTAAAGTGCTTGAGCAAAGCTTCGACGGGTTGAGCACGCAAATGGAATCGCCACGTAATCCCACTCTTGATGAAGTGATGCCTTTGATTCAGCAATTGGTTGATGAAGCAAACGATATCCGCCATTCCACCGACTTTATTCATAATCAGTTGAAAAATGCTAGTGATGAAATAGCTCGCTTAAAATCACAACTGGCAAAAGTTCAATGCAACGCATTATTTGATAGTTTGACGTCACTTTACAATCGTGGTGCCTTTGACTGCGTGACCTAAATATGTTCTGTGAAGCAAAACAGCCCATGAGCCTTATCTTTTTAGACATTGACCATTTTAAGACATTCAATGACGAGTTTGGCCATCTGTTTGGTGATACTATTTTAAAAGGTATTTCACAACGCCTTAAGCAGGCTTGTCGAGGTGGTATTACCGCGTACCGATTTGGCGGTGAAGAGTTTGCGTTAATCATTCCCAATAAGTCTCTCAGAGTGGCGCGACAAATGGCTGACGCTTTGCGTTTGGCTATTGAAAAAATGACGATAAAA
>ASHK01000323.1 GCA_000695745.1 Vibrio madracius
TCGGTAGTACCAAGACTACGTGTACTTGGGTCGATTTATTCACGACTACCTACCAACGGAATAGGCCTTATTCGCTCAAAAATACGTTCAGCTAACGAGAAGTTTGTATTTTGGCAGTATAATAAAACCGTTATACATTTATTCTAAGATCAGAGGCTTCCTTGATGAACGCATTGCGCACTCTTCGCAATTTCTTTTTAATGACATTAACTGTTGCTCTCTCCGGTTGTTCCCTTCTTGAAGTGCAACTAGACAGTCAAACCACTCCTCTAACCAAGCAAGAATTGAATATGCGTTTAATGACTCGCGAATACAGTCGTGAGTTTTTCAGCCAAGTGGAGTCGGCAGCCGATTCAATTTCATCCCAATATCCTGACACTGATGTCATCCACCAATCCTACGTACTGTTGTGGAAGATTCATGCCGAAGAAGGGTTGCAGCAAGCGGCGTATCAAGTGTCACCGACAGCTGGACTGATCGACTCTTGGGTGTTTACTGTCCAAATGAAGAACTTCTTTAAGGACGGCAAAGGGCAGACGCTGTTTTCGGGCGATGAAGCGAAGGACGTGTCTCAAAAGCTCAATGACGAGATAGAACAATTAGCCAAGTCGCTGTTTAAAGGCAACAGCTATAAAACCAGCAAAGAATTCGTTGAAAAGTTTGCGGCTGTGCATCCATTCGACAATCTTACCTTTTCACGAACACCAGCGTATCGTGAATGGCTAAAAGCGCAGGGAGTTGATGAAAGTGAAGTGACGACAACGCTAGGAACTATGCCTGAGGCGCTATCGGATGTCTCGGATCGACTTTCTTTAATGTCAGAACAAACACCAAAGTTAATGACATGGAAAGCGCAGTTGATCGCGTTAAATAGTAATGTAAACGGTGAAGACATTAGAGGCGCTATCCAAAGCTTTCAAATGAGCGCAGACGCGTTCCAAGACTTCGTTAAGAATAATCCTGAGTATATGCGCGATCTTGCGCAGCAAATGGCGATTGAGTTACAACCATTGTTGAATGATCTTGATGCCAAAACACAGGATAAACTGACCCAGCTAAGCGCTGAAAGACAAGCTCTGGATGACATGGTAGCGAGAGAGCGAGAGGAGCTGGTTAAGATGGTGGAACGCGAACGCAAAGAGATCGCTGTAATTGTCAACCAAGAGCGTGAACTGTTTGCTCAAGACCTAGATAAGATTTCTCAAGATGTTGTGACGCTAGCTGTAGATAAGCTCATTCAGCTAATTAAGAGTACAATTGTGTACTTTATCTTGTTTATTTTGGTGATCTTTTTTGCTCCTTTAGGACTTGGTTATATCCTTGGTAAGAAGGTTCAAGCTAGAAAAGAGATAAAAACAAGCGCATAGAAAATATTAAGCCCGAAGTCGGGGCTTTTTTACAACTTAATATTGAGATTTATACAAAACTGGTAGGGTTAGTTAAAAAAAGACACACATATTGTTACTTAGCTCTTGTGTTATGCCTCGGAAAAATTTATAGATGGGGGAGCCTTTTTTAAATTCACACGGAGAGTAATTCAATGAGAGTAGGTTTAGTTGGTTGGCGCGGCATGGTAGGTTCGGTATTGATGCAGCGTATGGTTGAAGAAAAAGACTTCGACGTCATTGAACCAGTATTTTACAGTACCTCTCAAGTAGGTATTCCTGCACCAAACTTCGGCAAAGATGCCGGTATGCTTCAAGATGCTTTTGACATTGAAAGTTTGAAACAACTTGATGCTGTTATTACCTGTCAAGGTGGTAGCTATACGGAGAAAGTCTATCCAGCATTACGCCAATCTGGTTGGAAAGGTTATTGGATTGATGCGGCTTCTACTCTTCGCATGGAAAAGGATTCCATCATTACCTTAGACCCTGTGAACTTGAGCCAAATTCAAGATGGTTTAGTCAAAGGAACCAACACCTTTGTTGGCGGTAACTGCACCGTTAGCTTGATGCTTTTAGGACTCGGTGGTCTATATGAAAAAGGCTTGGTGGAATGGATGAGTGCCATGACCTATCAAGCGGCTTCAGGAGCAGGCGCACAAAACATGCGTGAGCTGATTTCACAAATGGGCGTCGTAAACGATGCTGTGTCCTCCGAGCTAGCGAATCCAGCAAGTTCTATCCTCGATATTGACCGTAAGGTTGCCGAGACGATTCGTTCTTCTTCTTTCCCTACTGACCAATTTGGTGTGCCTCTCGCTGGCTCTTTGATTCCGTGGATCGACGTAAAACGCGATAATGGTCAAAGTAAGGAAGAGTGGAAAGCTGGTGTTGAGGCTAACAAGATCCTTGGCACTGATGGAAATCCAATCGCTATCGATGGTACCTGTGTGCGTATCGGAGCGATGCGTTGTCATGCTCAAGCACTCACAATTAAGCTTAAGCAGGATGTGCCTATGGATGAGATTGAAGAGATCATAGCCACCCACAACGATTGGGTTAAAGTGATTCCTAACGAGCGTGATATTACCGCAGCAGAGCTGACCCCGGCTAAGGTAACAGGAACAATGTCTATCCCGGTTGGCCGTCTAAGAAAAATGGCAATGGGTAACGACTTCTTAAACGCGTTTACTGTTGGTGACCAATTACTTTGGGGAGCGGCGGAACCATTGCGTCGTACATTACGCATTATCCTTGCAGAGAAAGCCTCTTAAGCTCTCGTAAAAGGCAATAGACTGAATCTAAAAAGCCCTCATTTCTGAGGCTTTTTTCATCTCACAAATCAGCTGTCTGACTGCTCGGTAATCCTTTCTTCAGGGGGAGCTAGTTCACTACCACAATGCTTACAGTGTAAGGCGTCACTCTCGTGTCCAGCTTTTGAACAATTTGGACATTTGACCAGATTTCTATGGGTCTTCATTTCCTGATTAAGCTCTGCGGTGATAATGCCTGTCGGTACGGCCAGAATCGAATAACCAAGAAGCATAGTGAGCGATGCCAGTGCTTTCCCTAATGGAGTACTAGGCACTAAATCACCGTAACCAACAGTAGTGATGGTCACGATAGCCCAATAGATACTCTGTGGAATACTGGTGAATCCGTTTTCAGGGCCTCAATCACAAAGATCAGTGCGCCAAAGATGGTTACTAAGATAGCGACAGTACTGAAAAAGACCAAAATCTTACGACGTGACATGAGCAACGACCGCAATAAAATATTCGAGTCTTGGAGGTAGCGAACCAATTTAAGGATTCGAAAAATCCGCATGACGCGCAGTAACCTTATTACCCCCATAAATGATGCAGAAGGGAATAATAGAACCAAATAGGTAGGTAGAATAGCCAACAAGTCGACAACGCCATAAAAGCTGGTGGCGTAGGCTTTTGGTTTAGGGGAACAATAGAGCCTCAGTAAGTACTCAACCGTAAATAACGCGGTGAACACATACTCGAGTATTTGAAACTCGTGATCCCACTCGGTAGCAAGCCCTTCGATCGAGTGAAGGATCAGCACGGTAAGCGAGAGAAGAATGGCAATAATAAGCGCGATATCAAACGCTTTACCAGCGCGAGTATTGTGACCAAAAATGATGACGTAAAGCTGATGCTTTAACCGATTGTTTTCCATAGCAAGATACATTTCGTTTACGACTAAGGGTCAGTATATACCTAAGTCGGTGTGAGCGGCAGGTCTTAGGTGAGAGGGAGAAGGGCACGGCATTAGAAAAAGCCCCACTATACCAATAGTAGGCCGATCACTGATTAGGCTAAGCCTGGAAACAGAGCTTTAAGGCCATTAGCCATAAACTCAATACCGAGAGCCCTAGAATCAAGCCCATAATACGAGTGATAACGTTAATTCCGGTTTGTCCTAAGAATCTTACGATTAATGGTGCGGAGCGATAGAGTAACCATGAGCACAATGCAAAAACAATAATTGTAATGATGATACCTGTGGTTTCTAACATACCAGGGTAGCGCGCACCGTAAACGATAGTAGAGCTGATAGCACCTGGCCCGGCCATTAGAGGCATTGCTAGTGGCACCACGCCTATCTGTTCTTTGCTTACATACTCTGATTTTTCTTGCTTGTTCTGCTTATCTTCACCAAGTTTTCCCGACATCATAGAGAAAGCGATGCTGAGCAATAGCAATCCGCCAGCTACGCGGAAGGAGTCAAGTGAGATACTAAACATATCTAATAGCACTTGTCCCGCTAATAACGAAATGATCAAAATGACAGCAACAGCGATGTTGGCTGTTGCCGCTGTCTTATGTTTATCTTCAGGCGACATGTGTCCGGTTAGTGAAACAAAAACCGGCATAATCCCAACTGGTTAACTGCAGCAACTAAGCCCAAAAAA
>ASHK01000324.1 GCA_000695745.1 Vibrio madracius
TTGAGCAAAGAGTAAGTCAACGGTTTGTTTTGCTCGCCCACGTTCAACTTCATCGCGTTATAAGGAATCTTATTGTAGCACTGCATTGGCGTTACATTGTCACGTGATTCTGCCATGATGTTGGCGCCTATGTGGTTGCCAGCAAAACCAAACAGTGCAAACTCACACACGATCGTGCCGCGAGTTTGAGAGTCTGGTGTTGGGATCTTGATACCAGATGGTCGGCCAGGTCGAAGAAGAAGATTCTCCTTACCAAGGACGCCAACACCACGGAATAGCGTGAGCGCGAAAGTATCACGTTGTTCGTTCCCTTGACTGGAAATGACTTCGAATTCACGCAGGCCATTGGTCATTAGTGCCATACCGCCGGTGTTGTTCTCAAGCGCGGCGAAATTCATCAATTGATAAACGGGTACTGGTGCTTCTTTCCAATCTTCTTGCTCCCAGACAGCCATCGCTGGATCGTTCGTCGGGCGCGTGATGAGACCAAACTGGTTATCGGCCACAACAGTTTCAGATACGAATGGGGTTGGAACGAGAACTCGAACACGGTGATCGTCGGCTTGGTTGTCCAACTCCATGCGGACTTCAATACGGCGAGAGCCCTGTTTTAGAACCACTTGGCAGTCCACATCAACAAATCCGTTTTGGCCTGAACGCGCTTCGCGCTCTTCAAGGTTTGCTGGTATGTTCATGCGCGTCTTGATTGTTGCGACAGACTGGAAGCCTTCATGTTTGATGCTGGTTTCAACGTCAAACTCATCGGAATACAGCAGCCATTCTTGGCGAGAAGGTGAGTAATCGTACTCGTCGCCATCGTCAGAGCCATCCTCGACACGCAATACTTGGTCGAACGTCATCTGAGTGTCTTTATCCAGCACAGTCAACGTACCGTTGTTGTTGACGGTGATTTGGTAGAACTCATTTTCAAGGATATCGGCGCTTGAATGAATCGCTTTTTGTGCCCCGTCTTGGTTACCTTGGATGTGAAGCGTCGTGTAGCCCATTGCCGGTACAGAATATTTAATTTGGATATCGTACTCAATAAATGGGTCGTAGTTACCATAGTGAACAATTTGGCGGTCAATTTTACCAGGGTCGATAACACGTTGGTCTTGGATAAAGTATTCGACCGCGTTGCCCTCATCATCAAACAGGTTGAACTTGTCAGCGCGAATAGTGATAGTCGTATTGATCACTTCTTCACGCTCGTATGGTGACAGGTTAAAGAACGCAAGCTTGTCACATCCTTCACGAGCAGGCATATGGTCAACAATCTTGCGCTTGTAGAAATTGATCAGATTGGTCGCCATATCATCCGCTAGGATGTAACGGTTTAAAATTTCAGCGTGAACTTTATCTGAGCAGCAGCAACCAATAGAGTCGTGAGCATGGTTCTTCATACTCTCTTTCCACATTTTTTCGATAAGACCGTGGTGGTATTCAAAGCCAAGAGTCCAAGCAATGGAAGCGAGCGGCTCAAGGATATTAACGATCTTGTTTTCTACCTCTGCGTGGATAAGCTTGATGTCCATGCGAGTCGATGAAATGGTGCGGTGAACACGCATGTACTTACCGTCGTTAAACTCACCTTTGATGGTATCTAGGTTGTCACGCTCTTCGCGGATGCGGTCAAACACCTCTTCAAAGCGACTCATAACGAACTCGCGATCTGGGTAGATTTCACGTAGCTTGTCCATCACCTCAAAGATGTCTTTTTGGATTGGCATCTGATCGTGACCGTTTGGTAATAGGATGTCTTTGGTCACGGATGGTTTTTCGAGCACTGGGAAGTATTTATCTAGGCGTGCACGCAAACCTTCTTCGTCTTGTGGTAGGTATTTACCAATCGCGTAGCCAAGAGGCAGCACTTGTGCCATGACTTCTGAGCCGTCGTTGGATTGCCACAAGAATTCGGTTTTGTCGGTACCGTGACGCTCAGAACAGCCACGCCAGAACATGGCAGTATCGATGTCGAAACCGTTATAGATCATTGGCAATTGAGAGCTCATTGAGAAAGAGTCTGGCAGATAACCAATCTTCATCGGTTCGCCAAGAGCAAGACAGTCGCGTAATCCATAAAGCATGTTGCGTACAATAGACTCACCAGAGACTTGCATGGTGTCAGTTTGCGAGTACCAAGGACCAACAATTAACTTACCTGCCTCAACGAGCGCTTTTACTCGCTGCTTGTTTTCTGGTTTGATGGCAAAGTAATCTTCAAGAACGGCAGTTTGGCCATCGAGTACGTAGTATTTGTACTCAGGGTCTGTTTCCAGACGTTGCATGATTTCTTCCATATTATTCACCAGTAGAATTCGAGATTCTTCGGTGGTGAAATACCATTCACGGTCCCAGTGCATGTGAGGAGTGATATGAACGCGAGATGTAGTCATTGTGTTAACCTTTGGACTGCTTTGCAGTGAGTTTAAATTCTTTAATATCAAGGGATTGATCGTTACTAGTTGCTGATTGAGGGCACAGAGAATCTGTGCCCTTCAGCTTATTGATTAATAATTTTGATTAGTTTTGCGTGGCTACCTGAGCTTCAAATTTGCCTTTTTTACGGCATGCGCTCTCCACGCTAGTAAGGTAACGGTTGAGATAGCGGTACCTATTAAGGCTGCACCGAACCAGATGGCCGCTGCCATGAAGCTACCGATACCTGCGTCGTGCAGTAGGAAGATTGAGAAGATACCTGCGCCTGGAGTCGATAGACCGATACCGGCGGCACCAATCATGGCTCCCGTAACGATGGAACCAAGTAGGAACGAGCCGATAACACGGATAGGATCTTCAATTGCCATTGGGATGGCACCTTCAGTGATACCTGCAAGGCCAAGTAACCAAGTCGATTTACCGGTTTCAATTTCGAAATCTTTGAATAGACGCGGAGCAAGCATGGTTGAGGCTGTAACGGTGAAAGCTGAGACCATTTTCACTGAGCCAAAGATAGCGTATGGACCGTAAACACCATTCGCCATCGCGCCAAGACAGAATGCGTATGCCGCTTTGTTTACCGGACCACCCAAGTCGAATGACACGAAACAGCCGATCACCGCGCCCAGAAGTAGAGCGTTTGTGCCAGACATGCCGTTTAGCCAATCGGTCAGGCCTTGGTTAAGCCATGCAACAGGTTTGCCGATAACAAACAGCATTAATGAACCTGCAACCAAAGTGCCAATAACTGGATATAAGTAGAAGGTTAAGAAGCCGTTAAAGGCAGGGCTAAGGCGAACATTCTCTTTCACCCAACGCATTACATAACCCGCAATCAGACCACCAACTACGCCACCTAAGAAGCCCGAACCGATTAGGTTGGCAGCGATACCTGCAGCAAAACCAGGACCAAGCGCTGGTTTATCAGCAAGCGAGTAAGCGGTGTAAGCGGCAAGGACAGGAACCATTAAGGTGCCAAGCAGACCGCCGCCAAGCTTACGATACATCCATAGCCACGAACCATCGGTTGCGTACAATTCTTGCAGATCGAAAATTTGAGCAATAAGAACGGCCACTGCCAGAACGGTACCGCCAGCCACAATAAGAGGGACGGCATAAGAGATACCCGAGAGCAGTGCTTGTTTTAGCTCTGTTTTCAACGGCAGTTTTTTCGGTTTATCGTCAGTGGCGATAGTACGCTCAGCCCCCGTACCATTTTTGCCTGCTTCGATCGCATCGTTAAGAATACGTTCTGAATGTTTGATTGGCTCGGCCACGGCACTTCAACACGTGGAATGCCGTTGAAACGTTCGACATCTTTGATCGCGACTTCGGCAGCAAACACAACAGCAGTGGCTTTGTTTAACTGTTCTGCAGTTAAACGATCTTCAATACCGTTCGCCCCTTGTTTCTCAACATGAACGTTGTAGCCCAGTTTTTTCCCCGTTTTTTCTAGGTACTCGGCTGCCATATAAGTGTGTGCAATACCGGCAGGGCAGGCCGTCACAGCAAACAATAGTAGGGGCATTTGTATCTAAGTTGTCTTGTTCTTCGGCGGACGGTTTTTCCCCTGATAACAAATCCAAAATTTGTTCTGAAGTGGTAGCATTAAGTACTGCTTGGCGGACATCATCGTCAACCAAGGTTGTCGTCAGCTCGGTAAGCAGATGCATGTGTGTTGAGCCTGCTTCTGCATTTGGAATTGCAATAAGAAAGATGAGATTTACATCTTCGTCTTCATCAAGCCCTTGCCACTTCAGGTTTTTGAAAGGGTAGCCACTGCGAAAGCGGCTTCTTTTACAGCGTCTGTTTTGCCATGCGGTACGGCGAGACCTTCACCTAGTGCCGTTGGTCCTTGAGCTTCGCGTTCAAATACAGCCTTTAAATATTGTTCTTTATTATGTAGTTTGCCTTGTTGGTATAATTGTTCGGCAAGGGCTTCTATCGCTGCATCACGACTGACATAAGTCGTTTGTAGGTTTATCAGCGATGGGGTAGTAAGAGATGTTAGGTTCATAACGTTTGTCCCATTGTTACATTCATCTATTGTTGTCCCGTCAACAATGAGGGAATAATACCTATTTGATACAAATGTTCCATGATCAAGATCGCATTTATCTTTAAATATGTATTATTGTTGTATTTAAACTTTTGTCTTTTGTAGTAACAACTGCTTGTCATTAATCGGCTAATTCGTATCATACTGGATTAAATATAGTGAATGATTAGTGCACGCACTCAACTGACACCGTAGTCAGGCAGTAGAGGTTAGTATGGCGAGATTACCGATGTATCGCAGAATTGCCGATGCGATCCGCGAAAAGATTAGCACTGGAGAATATAAAGTGGGGGAAGCATTACCCACTGAAGCTCAGTTGCGAGAAGAGTTTTCTGTCAGTCGGGTAACGGTTAGACAGGCTCTTAAGTTATTGGTGGAAAATCAAGAGTTAGAGAGCATTCAAGGCAGTGGTACATATGTAAAACAGAACCGTGTTAATTACGATATATACCAACAAACCAGTTTCGCTGAAAAATGGGCGCACTTACAGGGGGTAACCCACAGTGATGTATTGGCGTTTGAGATTCAATCTGCGTCTATTACTATGGCAGAGCATTTGGAGATCTCAGAAGGAGAGCGTGTTTTCTATATTAAACGTGTTCGCTTTTTAGACGACAACCCAATTACAGTGGAAGAAACCTGGATGCCAACAAGCATGTTCCCAGACTCTGACTTATCAGGTCATGCAGGGCTCTAAGTACGATTTCATTGAGAAACAAAAAGGCTTGGTCATTGATCGGAGCGAGCAAGAAATCATTCCTGTATTACCACCAGAAGACATTGCAGATCTCCTGAAAATTAACCCAGCGCAACCTATCATAGAGAAACGAACTCGAGGTTATTTACGCGGAGATACGGTATTCGAATACAGTCGCAACTATTTTAAATCTAGCGAGTATAAATTTACCTTAGTGGCTAAACGGCATTGAAAATAGGTCTCGCTTAAAACATTGGCCCTTTACCAATATCTTTGAGGGTTATGCTATGTTCAATGTAGGATGTGTACGCAGAGCGGGCGGGTGAGTGAAGAGAAATAACTTAGATGACCTTTATATCTTTCATAGCGTAGCCAAACATGAGTCGATATCGATGGCTTCAGAATCACTGGGTCTTTCGATAGCAACGGTGAGCCGAAGATTGGTTGCGCTTGAGCAAGAGCTGAAAGTGAACCTTTTTAATCGCACAGGCCGAAGCTTAACGTTGACCAACGATGGACGACTGTATCGCTCTCGGCTTCATGATTTACTAGAACAACTGGATGAGGAAATCGAGTTACTTAGGTATGCAAATTCGAACCCAAGAGGACATTTGCGATTAAGCATGCCCAGTTTTATCTATGAGCATGTACTGTTCGATGTTATCAATCAGTTTCAAGAGACCTACCCTAAAATAAAACTCAGCGATGAGTACCATCTATAACCGAAACATTGACCTAGCT
>ASHK01000325.1 GCA_000695745.1 Vibrio madracius
AAGTGTTCCGTGGGCATTGTTTCATATATTAATTGTCGGATTACAAGCGTTTATATTTATGGTTCTCACTGTTGTCTATATGGGCATGGCAGTCGAAGAACATCACTAATTCAAATTTAATTTACTAAAAATATTTCTCAGGAGTTGTTATGGATATTGTAAGTGCTGTTTTATATGTAGCAGGTGCACTTCTAATTGGTCTTGGTGCGGCAGGTGCGGCAGCAGGTATCGGTAACCTAGCCGGTAAATACCTAGAAGGCGTAGCACGTCAACCAGATTTAACCCCAATGCTTCGTACTCAATTCTTCATCATGATGGGTCTAGTGGATGCGGTACCTATGATCGGTGTTGGTATTGGTCTCTATATCATCTTCGCAGTGGCTTAATTGATTTTTTAATAAGTAAACATTGGTGAGGATGTTATGAACCTAAATGCAACCATGCTGGGTCAAGCAATCTCCTTCGTTATCTTCGTTTGGCTTTGCATGAAATATGTGTGGCCACCATTGGTAACACTGCTTGACGAGCGTCGAGACGAAATCGCGACTGGTATTAAGAATACGGCAGCCGCGGCAAAAGAACTTGAACTAGCAAAAGCAAACGGTGAAAGCATCGTTGCAGAAGCGCGCGAAAAAGCACAGTCCATTATTGAGTTAGGACAACAACGTCAAAACCAATTAGTGGAAGAAGCGGCGGAGCTAGCGCAAAAAGAGAAAGCGAAAATCATCGCTGAAGGTAAAGCTGAGGTAGAGAGCGAGAAGAGCAAAGTACGTCAGGAGCTGAAATCTGAAATGGCAGATTTAGTGATTGAAAGTGCCAGCAAACTGATTCGCAAAAACCTTGATTCTAAGAGTAACCGTGAGCTTGTTGAGCACATGATTAGCGAAATGTAGGGGTAAATCAGATGAATGACTTTACCTCAATTGCTCAACCTTATGCCAAAGCGGCGTTTGACTTTGCCCTTGATGAGGCACTGCTCGATGAGTGGGGACAAGCGTTAGGGCTTTTAAAAATGGTGGTGTCACAACCCGCGGTCATCGAGGTGATTGAAGACCTCGAAGAGGAAAGCTCAGAGCAAGTCTTGCTCGATATGATACTGACCTCGTGTGATGAGTGGCTTAGTCAATACGTGAAAAACTTCTTACGTGTTATGGCTGAAAACAAAAGACTCAAACTACTGGCAACCACTGTTGAGCTGTTCTTCGAAATGAAAGCGGAATATGAAAAAACCATGGATGTTTTGGTTTACACCGCTGAGCCATTGGAACAAGACCAATTGGCGAACATTAAGAACGCGCTCGAAGCCAAATTTGGACAAAACGGTAACCATAGAACAGCAAATTGATCCATCCCTAGTTGGTGGAGTGATGATTAAAGCGGGCGAGCAGGTGTTAGATGGAAGTATTTATTCATCGTTACATCGTCTTGCTGTCAACCTACACGCATAGTAGGGGAAAGAGATGCAATTGAATTCAAATGAAATTAGTGAACTGATCAGAGAGCGCATCGCCAATTTTGATATGGCGAGTGAGGCGAGAAATGAAGGAACTATCATTTCGGTCAGTGACGGTATTATCACCATTCACGGTCTTGCAGATGCCATGCAAGGTGAGATGATTGAGTTACCAGATAACCGTTTTGCCCTAGCGCTTAACCTAGAACGCCACTCTGTTGGTGCGGTAGTCATGGGCCCATATGCTGACCTATGTGAAGGGATGAAGGTTCGTGGTACGGGTCGTATCTTAGAAGTGCCAGTTGGCCCTGCGCTGCTTGGCCGTGTGGTGAACACCTTAGGTCAGCCTATTGATGGCAAAGGCGAAGTGAAAGCTGAACGCTTTGACCCTGTAGAAGTGATTGCGCCGGGTGTAATCGACCGTAAATCCGTTGATGAGCCAATTCAAACTGGCTACAAAGCGGTTGATGCGATGGTGCCAATCGGTCGAGGTCAGCGTGAGCTGATTATCGGTGACCGTCAAACAGGTAAGACGGCGATGGCTATCGATGCCATCATTAACCAGCGTGACACTGGTGTTAAATGTATCTATGTTGCGATTGGTCAAAAAGCCTCAACGATTGCGAACGTGGTTCGTAAGCTAGAAGAACACGGTGCATTAGAGAACACTATTGTCGTTGTGGCCTCAGCATCAGAATCTGCAGCGCTACAATACCTCGCACCTTACTCAGGCTGCACTATGGGTGAATACTTCCGCGACCGCGGTGATGATGCATTGATCATCTACGATGATCTTTCTAAACAAGCGGTGGCTTATCGTCAAATTTCACTACTACTAAAACGCCCACCGGGTCGTGAAGCATTCCCTGGGGATGTTTTCTATCTTCACTCACGTCTTCTAGAGCGTGCAGCTCGAGTAAATGAGAGTTATGTAGAGCGTTTTACTAATGGTGAAGTAAAAGGTCGTACGGGTTCTTTGACTGCCCTACCGATCATTGAAACGCAAGCGGGCGACGTATCTGCGTTTGTACCGACCAACGTTATCTCGATTACCGATGGTCAAATATTCTTGCAAACTCAGTTGTTTAACTCTGGTCTACGCCCAGCGGTTGACCCTGGTATCTCAGTATCGCGTGTGGGTGGTGCTGCGCAAACCAAGATCATCAAGAAACTCTCTGGGGGTATTCGTACGGCTTTGGCGCAATATCGCGAACTGGCGGCCTTTGCACAGTTTTCATCTGACTTAGATGATGCGACTCGTAAGCAGCTTGACCACGGTGAAAAAGTGACTGAACTGATGAAGCAAAAGCAGTACGCACCAATGTCTGTTGCGAACCAAGCGTTGGTCATCTTTGCCGCTGAAAAAGGCTTTTTGGAAAATGTCGCACTGAACAAACTGGCAGAGTTTGAAGATGGTTTGGTGGCTTTCGCCAAACAGACTCAAGCCGAACTGCTTGAAGAGATCAACAAATCCGGTGATTACAACAAGGAAATCGAAGGCAAGCTTTATGCGCTGCTAGAAGAGTTTTCTGCGCTGCAATACTAACCATCAACCAAGTAGGAGTCAGTAATGGCAAATACCAAAGAGATACGCACCAAGATTGCGAGTATTCAAAGTACTCAAAAAATCACGAGTGCGATGGAGATGGTGGCGGCAAGCAAAATGCGTAAGGTTCAGGACAATATGGAAGCGTCTCGACCTTATGCAGACAACATGAGAAAAGTAATCAGTCACGTGTCTGGCGGTACGTTGGAATACAGTCATCCGTATCTTCAAGAGAGAGAGGTTAAGCGTGTTGCTTACATCATTATCTCATCAGACCGAGGCTTGTGTGGCGGTTTAAATACCAACTTGTTCCGCAAAGTTTTGTCTGAAATGCAAAGCTGGCAGGAGCAAGGTGTCGAAGTTGACACCACATTGATTGGTTCAAAAGCAATCAGCTTTTTTCAATCATCAGGGCGTGTCATTGCTCAAACCTCAGGTTTGGGAGACCACCCAAAGCTCGAAGAGCTACTGGGCACTGTCCACGCCATGATGGAGCATTACACAGAAGGGCAGATAGACCGACTATTTCTGGTTTATAGCCAATTTGTAAACACCATGACGCAACAACCTACCGTGATGCAGTTGTTACCGTTTCCTAAGCAAGAAGAAGCGGAAAAAGAGACACGTTGGGACTACATCTACGAGCAAGCACCAAGAGATATCTTGGACCATTTAATGCTGCGCTACGTTGAGTCTCTTGTGTATCAAGGTGTGGTAGAGAGCATTGCTTGTGAACAAGCAGCGCGAATGGTTGCGATGAGAGCCGCAACGGACAATGCAGGTCAGTTAATCGATGACTTGCAACTCGTGTTCAATAAAGCACGTCAGGCAGCGATCACTCAAGAGTTGAGTGAGATTACCGCCGGCGCTCAAGCGGTGTAACAGGATTCAGAGGTAAGATTATGAGTATTGGCAAAATTGTCAAAGTCATCGGTGCCGTTGTCGACGTAGAGTTCGAACAAAACAGCGGTCCGCGAGTATACGACGCTCTAAAAGTCGTAGGTGATGAAAACAGCTCACTGGTTTTAGAAGTGCAACAACAACTGGGTGGCGGCGTGGTTCGCTGTATTGCGATGGGCTCATCTGATGGCCTTAAACGCGGTCTACAAGTAGAAACTACGGGTAGCCTATTACGGTTCCCGTCGGTGAGGAAACACTGGGACGTATTATGAACGTTCTTGGTCAACCTATCGATGAATGTGGTCCAATTGGTGAAAAAGCATCGTATGAAATTCACCGTCCCGCGCCTAGCTACGAAGATCAGTCAAACAGTACTGAACTGCTTGAGACTGGCGTGAAAGTTATCGACTTGATTTGCCCATTTGCTAAGGGCGGTAAGATTGGTCTGTTCGGCGGTGCTGGTGTAGGTAAGACCGTCAACATGATGGAACTTATCAATAACATTGCGAAAGCGCACTCGGGTCTTTCAGTGTTCACTGGGGTTGGTGAGCGTACTCGTGAAGGTAACGACTTCTACTACGAGATGAAAGAAGCGGGCGTTTTAGACAAAGTGGCCATGGTTTATGGTCAGATGAACGAGCCACCGGGTAACCGTCTGCGTGTTGCATTGACAGGTCTAACCATGGCGGAACGCTTCCGTGACGAAGGTCGTGATGTGTTGCTGTTTGTCGATAACATCTATCGTTACACCTTGGCGGGTACAGAGGTATCAGCGTTACTCGGTCGTATGCCATCAGCAGTAGGTTATCAGCCAACGCTGGCGGAAGAGATGGGTGTACTGCAAGAGCGTATCACATCGACCAAAAATGGTTCGATTACTTCGATTCAAGCGGTGTACGTACCTGCGGATGACTTAACGGATCCATCGCCAGCAACGACGTTTGCTCACTTGGACGCAACGGTTGTACTGTCACGTAACATTGCAGCTTTGGGTCTTTACCCTGCAATCGACCCGCTTGACTCAACGTCTCGCCAGCTTGATCCGCAAATTATCGGTCAAGAGCACTACGACACAGCGCAAGCGGTACAAAAAACGCTGCAACGTTATAAAGAACTCAAAGACATCATTGCTATCTTGGGTATGGACGAACTGTCTGAAGAAGATAAGCAATTGGTATCTCGAGCTCGTAAGGTAGAACGTTTCTTAACGCAGCCGTATCACGTAGCCGAGGTCTTTACTGGTCAGCCAGGGGTGTTTGTACCTTTGAAAGACACTATTGCGGGCTTCCAAGGTCTGCTTAACGGTCAATATGACGATATCCCAGAACAAGCATTTATGTACTGCGGTTCTATCGACGAAGTGCTTGAGAAAGCGAAAACACTGTAAGGGGTGACGTGATGGCAATAGGTGTTTCACAAACAACCTTTCAACTCAATGTGGTGAGTGCGGAAGGGACGCTGTATTCAGGGCCAGCTCATGCAATCGCCGTTGCCGGAGCGGATGGTGAGCTCGGGATTCGTCCCGGCCACTCCCCATTAATCAGCAAGATAAAACCGGGTGTTGCAAGAATTCTCGGAGACCTAAAGCAACCAGAGCATATCTTGTATGTATCAGGTGGCTTGGTAGAAGTACAACCTGACGTGGTTACCGTGCTTGCAGACACGGCATTACACGGCAAAGATATTGACAAAGCTCGAGCGGAAGCGGCGCGCCGCGCAGCCGAAGAGAACATTAACAACCATACCGACGACGTTAATTTTGCTCAGGCACAGCTCGAACTTGCAAAAGCATTGGCTCAACTACGAGCGGTAGAACTTACCGTGTCGCGAGCTAGATACTAAATTCGGAGGAAAGATCATGAGAACAGTTATTGAGTTTACACAAAGTGGTCGCTACATGGACCGAGCTTGGGAAGGTGAGATCATCGCAGAAAAAGGTGTCCAGAAAGCAGTTTCTCCATCACTGGCAATGCGACTGGTGAGTATGGGCAGTGCGATTGCGATCTTTGGACCTGATGGAAAACCACTGACTGTGGATGACGACGAAGAGTTTAAACCAGAAGTCAAAAAGTAACACAAGCAACGATGAGGCTCGAATCTCATTAGCTAACAGGACGAACCCGGCAACGAAACGTTAAAGGCTCATATTCACCAATGAAGGCTTTGATGTTGATAAAACAAGAACTGGCTATACCGTCCTCTCAGCTCCGTTGAGTTGAACTCAGCACTCAACGAACCGGACACTGAGGTGAGGTCAATCTATATAAGTGACTCCATCGCCACTTATCCAGATTGGTTTCAGCACTTGGCCGTCACTCTTTTCATAGTTGGGAGTGGCGGCTTTTTCTTTTCTGATTACGCCATTCCTTTGTTTAATTCTTTCTGACGCAAAGATAAATGATGAACCAGTTCTGTTTCGACCATGTCTTTAAATGCTCTCACTTTTGCTGACATGTGTTTTCGACTTGGATACACCATATAGACACCAAGTTGATGTTTTGGATAATCGTTAAATAACTCTACCAGTTCACCGGTTTCTAGTTCGTTACCCAAATAAAAGCGCGGCAAGCGGGTGATACCTAGCCCGGCTTTGCACATTTCCAATTCCATTTTAGCGCTGTTGACCGTGATTCTGCTGGTGATGTCCACCGCGGCCTCATTGCCGTCACGATCCTCATAAACCCAGCGTTTGTTGTTTTTCGCGTAGCTATAACTAATGATGTCGTGATGAGCCAATTCGCTAGGTGCTAATGGCGTTCCGTATCGTTGAAGATAAGCGGGAGAAGCACGGTAATTCCTCTATCAGTAAAGAGTTTGCGACTGATCAGTGAGGAGTCTTCAAGTCTATCAGATGCACGAATCGCAATATCGATTCCTTGCTCAATGACGTCGACTTTCTTATCACTCAGGTCGATATCTAAGGTGACCTTGGGATAACGCTGAGCATACTGAGTAAAGATTACGCTCATAGTAGACAGCCCAAGGGCAACCGGACAGGTGATTTTTAGTAGGCCGGACGGCTCAATTTGACTACCGGACAACGACTCTTCCGCTGCTTGTGCCGCATCGACAACATCACGGGCGTGTTGGTAAAAATTTTCCCCTTCAGGAGTGAGCTTCAACGTACGTGTTGTGCGTTGAAGTAGACGCACGCCTAAGCGTTCTTCTAACTTGGTCACTTCTTTGCTGATGTATGAGGTGGAGTGCTGTGTCCGCTCTGCTGCAACAGTGAAACTGCCACTCTCCACAACCTCGACAAAGACCACGTAACCATCCAATAGCTTCCCGTTGTACATCGCACCTATTCCTAGTCATATGGAAATAATGATTTTACATTTTAGCCATTAATTTCCATATGACTAGCAATTACACTGAATTTAACCACAAACAAGTAATGCATGGAGTGCCAACATGAAGCAGATTAGCCGAGTGAATCACATAGGAATTCGAGTGAGTGAGTTTGAACAATCGAGAGACTTTTACGCCAAGCTAGGTTTTGAATATATCGCAGGACCTGCGGGGCCTGAGCCTGTGGCTATTGTCGAGCATCCAAGTGGTATCAATATTAATTTTATTCTGAATGCGAATTCAGGTGAGAAGAAAAACCAGCTTATGGATGTAGCCATTAAACAC
>ASHK01000326.1 GCA_000695745.1 Vibrio madracius
CTGCTCACCAATAAAACAGATGGTTCGACTATGTTTGAATACTTCAAAATTGGCACTGAGCCAAAAGAATATGTTCAAGACAGTCTTACTGACACCTTGTATTCAAGTGATGAATCGGGTGGTGATAGTCTGTTTTAATGATATGGAAGGAACCTAGCGTTCCTTCCATCCTCGGTTAAGCATAGAAGCCACACCTATTATTTTTCACCCCTGCTTAGGCAGGGGTCTATCTAAAGCATGTTCCGTGGGTTATCAGCCTAAATACTCAGTAATTGCCTTCGCCAGCTTTTCAAATCTTGCACGCAGTGGCGAGCCTGGTCGATAGGCTAAAACAATGCTTCGAGAAGGCGTTGGGTTCACAGCTTTAAGATAACACACACCATCTTTCACTTTGGTGCTTGGCAAAGACAACTGTGGAAGCAAGGTAATACCGCCGCCAGCTGCGACCATATTGCGCAACGTTTCCAAACTTGTCGCTTTAAACCGTTCATCATCACGAGCACCAGCAGCAAAACAGAAGCCTAATGCCTGATCTCGTAAACAGTGTCCATCTCCTAGAGAGAGAACTGTCTGACCGTTTAACTCTGCCATTTCAACCTGATCTTTGTGCGCCCATTCGTGGTCACAAGGCACCGCCACACTCATTGGCTCATTGTAGATCTCAATTTCTTTAAACGGCGCGGTTTCGGTACAGAAGCCAGTACGAGACAATCGAGTTTGCCTTCTTCAAGTTGTCTCACCAGTTGGTGAGTTTGTGCCTCATGCAAGTACAACTCAAGTTCAGGAAAAGAATCTTTCAACTTAGGAATGATTTTAGGTAATAAATAAGGCCCAACAGTAGGAATAAAACCGATATGCATTGGACCGGTCATTTCACCGCTTTGACCTGCTGCCATTTCACAAAACGTTTTTACTTCTTTTAGTACATGCTTGGCTTGTTCCACCAACTGTAGACCCGCTTCAGTAAACAGTACTCTGCGACTACTGCGCTCCAATAGTGACGTACCAATTTCATCTTCAAGTTTACGGATTTGACCACTTAAGGTGGGCTGACTGACAAAACAAGCCTCAGCCGCCTTGCGAAAATGTTTGTGTTCCGCGAGAGCGACCAAGTACTCAAAATCACGAATGTTCATTGCTGACTCCGATAGAATATAGCTATCGATACCATAACAATAAACGATTAGAACTATCAATCCATTTTTTTGATAATGGTCTCAACGAAGCGCCGCTGTAAGCGTTAAGCTCATAAAGATTTTCATAGTATTAGAATTTAACATTCCATAAGGACAAGATTATGTTTGCATCTAAAGAAGGCCAAGCCGTTCCTCAAGTAACATTCCCCACTCGCCAAGGAGACGCATGGGTAAATGTGACCAGCGATGAGCTATTCAAAGGTAAAACGGTTATCGTCTTCAGCTTACCAGGCGCCTTTACGCCAACTTGTTCTTCTAGTCACTTACCACGATACAATGAGCTGTTCCCTGTATTCAAAGAACATGGTGTTGATGAAATCCTTTGTGTGTCCGTCAACGATACCTTCGTAATGAACGCTTGGAAAAACGATCAAGAAGCAGAAAACATTACTTTCATCCCAGATGGTAATGGCGATTTTACTGACGGCATGGGAATGCTGGTTGAGAAAAACGACCTTGGTTTTGGTAAGCGTTCATGGCGCTACAGTATGCTAGTGAAAGACGGCATTGTAGAAAAAATGTTTATCGAACCAAATGAACCTGGCGACCCGTTCAAAGTTTCAGATGCTGATACTATGCTTAGCTACATTGCGCCTGATTACCGCACTCAAGAATCTATCACCGTCTTCAGCAAGCCGGGCTGTCCTTTCTGTATGAAGCAAAACAGAACTTAATTGACCACGGCTTACAGTACGAAGAAGTGATTCTGGGTAAAGATGCGACAACAGTAACGCTACGCGCTATCTCTGGCCGTACTACGGTTCCACAAGTCTTTATCGGCGGTAAACACATTGGTGGTAGTGAGGAACTAGAAGCTTATCTAGGCTAACGCTTCTCATACTTGAATAAACACTAAAAAAGCGAGTCCCATATGGGCTCGCTTTTTGGTTTCATCTTAGGGTAGCTTCTGGCTTACTTTGTCTCAATTTCAGCGGCAATAACAGAAATCTCTACCAACAGCGCTTCACGCGCCATATCACCGGTCACACACGCACGAGCTGGAGCAAAACCAGCGGGGACCCAAGCATCCCATACCGCGTTCATTGCTTGGAAGTCTTGCATGTCTTTTAGGTAGATAGTTGCCGACAGCATGTGCTCTTTGTCACTACCAGCTTCCAAGAGCAACGCTTCAACCTTATCGAGCATGGTTTGTGTCTGCTCTGTAATATCTTTCGTCGCGTCTGCACAAACCTGACCACATAGGTAAATAGTACCGTTGTGCTTAACAATGCGGCTCATGCGCTCTTTGGTATGGATACGTTCAATCATTCTTCTCTTCTTAGTCTTAGAGGACAGCTTGTAGTGAAACAGGAAAGTGTATTCTAGCGGATTCGATGGCCGTTCAACACGGCGACACTGTGACATGCTTGGCGATAACAGAATTCAATTACAAGATTTGCCGAACGGCAGAAAGAAAAAAGCCCCGTAGTCAACCTTGACTCGGGGCCTTCTTAGATTCTTCTAAGAAAAAGCAGTGGTACTTTAATAGACCGCGCCTTTTCTTGTTGGTTCCCAGAAAAATGATCTTTTTTAAAAACTTTTTCGATCTTTTTCTTACTCACTTATTTTTCAATGAGTTAGGCTACATTTTTCTTAGTAATAATTTGTTCTACTAAGTTAACCTCTAACGCTACCTCATCACAAGCATGCTGTCTTGGGCACTGATCACAGTCTTTGAGAACTTTTTCAGGCAATAGTGTCTTCGATGTTGGAATGAAATCATGCTTCATAAAGAACTCTGGAGTACGGGTCAGCACAAAGACTTTCTTAATTGCCATCTTACGTGCTTTCTCAACAAGATGTTGCACTATGGCCGTACCCTGCCCTTGACCTTGCCAGCCTGCTTCAACGCCAAGAGAACGGATTTCAGCCAACCCCGAGTCATACACATACAAGGATGCGCAACCGGTCACTTCGCCATGATGCTCTGCGACTGCAAAAGAGCCGATATCACGCACCAATTCATTACGACTACGCGGTAAATTCTCTCCAAGGTTAGCCCAATAAGCCACCATACTTTCTAACGCATCAATATCGGTAAGTCTGGCTGAGCGCACTTTCACCGCTGAGTTATCACGCGCACTTAGGCGTTTCGTCGCTTGCTCAACTGCATACGCCACTTGTTGAGGAGCCACTCCCCCTAAGGCACTGCGTTTCTCCAGGCAGCTCTCAATGGTTAAAATGTCGTACACGTCTTGCTCAATAACCGGCGAGAACTCTTGCAACTCTGCAATAGAAAGCTCTTCTAGCGCACAGCCTTTGGCAATAGCACTCACAACCGCAACACCGACAATATGGTGTGCTTCACGGAATGGAATGCCTTTTGCGACCAGATAATCGGCAAGCTCCGTTGAATTGGCATAGCCTTGTTTCGCCGCTTCAAGAGTACGTTCACCATTTACTTTAATGCCATCAAAACACAGTGCTGCCATTTCCATGCAGTCGTTCCAAGTATCCAATGCATCGAACAGGCCTTCTTTGTCTTCCTGCATGTCTTTGTTGTAAGCAAGTGGCAGTGCCTTTACTGTCATCATCATGCCAGCTAAGGCGCCGTAGACGCGGCCCGTTTTACCACGAATGAGCTCCAGCGCATCTGGGTTCTTTTTCTGTGGCATAAGCGAAGAGCCAGACGTGACGGTATCAGCAAGCTCAATAAAATTAGATTCGCCTGAGTTGTAGAAGATCATGTCTTCCGCAAGACGAGATAGGTGTAGCATCGAAATAGAAGCAATGGACATCAGCTCCATCACATGATCACGATCGGAAACGGAATCTAGACTATTACGCGTTGCTCTTCTAAAGCCGAGGTTGTGAGCCAGTTGCTCCCTATCCATCGGATAAGCCGTGCCTGCAAGTGCACCGGAGCCTAATGGGCAAGTATCCAGGCGTTTGATAGCATCTTCCAGACGTGAATAATCACGCTCAAACATTTCTACATACGCCAAACACCAATGTGCAAATGTCACCGGTTGAGCACGTTGTAAGTGTGTATAGCCTGGCAACACAGTGTCTTGATGAACTCTCGCCACTTCAACCATTTGCGATTGT
>ASHK01000327.1 GCA_000695745.1 Vibrio madracius
CTTTTTGGGCTTACCGACAAGTTCCATTGACGCGGGGTCGAGTTCTTGTACCACAATACCGCCAAAGTTGTTCACGTGCTTTCTACCGTCCCAGATCATATGAACAACATACTTTCTACCATCTGCATCGTGAAATACCGATGGGTCAAAACCAAAGCTTCCGATTGGGTATGGCTCGCTCCAAGGTCCATTGATATCTTTGGATTTAACAACGTATGCGGGTGTCGACATCCAAGTCTCGCCTCGACAGGCATAAACAATAGAGTAGGCGAGCCAGAATTCTCCATCGCAGTATGTGAGCGAGGGAGCGTAGATTCCACCTGAACTCTCAACACCTTCAAGCGGGAGTTGTGTCGTCGATGTGAGACCATGGCCAATCAGTTTCCAGTTTACGAGGTCTCGTGAATGATGGAGTTGGATACCCGGAAACCATTCAAAGGTTGAAGTAGCAATATAGTATTCGTCTCCAACCCTTAAGATAGAAGGGTCTGGGTTAAAACCCGAAATTATTGGATTTTGGATATAGTTCATAGGTCTTTTCTTATTTGTTACGTTTATGGTATGAGGAGTGACTAAACGACTTGTTGAGTGGCACCAACGACGAGTTCCCTGATGCAAATGTGTTGTGGCATCTGATAGATGGTAAGTAACAGAGTGGCGATGTCATTGGCAGAAAGTGCTCCACCGATAGAAGAGACATAGTTTTTATGACCAGCGACTATGTCTGGATTTTTGGTTGCATTGATAAGGTTGGTGTTGATTGCTCCTGGCGCAAGAACACAAACGCGAATATTGCTCTGCGAGACTTCCTGTCGGAGCATCTCAGAAAGCGAATGAACGGCGGCTTTCGTCGCGTTGTATATACCATGATGTTCAAGGGGCTTGATTGCGCCGAGCGATCCCATGTTGATAATAGTGCCACGCCCTTGCTGCCTCATAGATTCTAGACAAGCTTGCACACCATTAATCACACCGTCGACGTTTACCGCAAACATAGTGTGCCAATGCTTAGATGGTTGCGAGCCAATGTCTCCCAAAAACATAATACCTGCATTATTGATAAGGCAGTCGACAGGTCCATACTGACGCTCCGCTTTTGCGATTGCGCTGGAAAAAGAATCGGGGTCGGTAACATCGACATGTTCGCAAACGGCGTTGTTTAGTTTTAGTGCTGAAACGTTGTCTACGTTAAGGTCAAGCAGCAAAGCTGGATGCCCCAGACTGGTATAGAGTTTTGCGCAGGCGAGACCAACGCCAGAGTTAGCCCCTGTGATGACGACTAAGGGTTTTATCATGCTTAATCCTTACTGATAGAAAATAACGACCATGTGGAAACTTGTTATTGAAATTATCGGTGCGAAGGTGATGCAAGCCCCATAGGAACCCGGAAGAAAGCGTATGTTGCTCACACTCAAATCGATATCTGTAGAGTAACGAAATGACGCAATTGTCGTTTTCTCTTTTGTTAGGAAGAGAAGTTGTGCAATGTTGCATTAGCTTTGTGTTTTTTGGTTTTTGTGATCCCCTTGTCGCACAAGGGCTCAGGGAGTGTTTCATTGATCACGAAATTGAGTGCTCTACATAGTCCAAGATGTGATTACAGAAATGCCCTAAGGTCTATTTCCTACTAGTTAGGGCTGAGTTAGGGCAGTGATCAAAGGAGTGTGGACGTGAAACGAGTAACAATAGCCGATATTGCGGCGGAAACGGGGATGTCTGTGTATGCGGTGTCGCGAACTTTATCGGGGAAATCGGGTGTCAGTGATTCAAGTCGTGCTTATATCAGCGAGATAGCGGAACGCATGGGATACTCTTCTAAGTCTCAACCAGAGGTGAAACCGAGAGTCATTCGGCTTGTTATTCCTAGCTAGATTTGGGTGCGGGTGAGCATTATATGAATGTTATTTCCGGCGCGGAGCGTCAAGCGAGAAAGATGGGTGTTTCACTAGAAATAGTGACAACGAATCGACTCGAAGACATACCTTCCGATGAATGTAGTGGCTATATTCTGGCTGGCGAGTTAGAAACCGAGGATTACACTCGTATAGCTATGGCGCTTTCCCCACTTGTTGCGCTGTTTTACTTACCAAATGGCACTCAAATCGACAATATCATGTTCTCAGATTACGAAGTTGGAGGGCAAGCCTGCCAATCACTTATCGACGCAGGACACACCCAATTGGCGGTTGTACGAGGTTGTGGCACCAATTTTTCATCACCCAGCATGCAAGCTAGAGTCGACGGATTTCGCCTTGAAGCTGAAAAACACTCCGATGTATTGGTTCAAAGCTTGAGTCTAGATGATCTATTTGCGTTCAAGGAGCGAATGAAAACTCAACGCGATACGGGGACACTACCCACGGCGTATTTTTGTGTAAATGATGTCTATGCCGAAAGACTCATTGCAGTGTTCAATGAATTAAAAGTTCGAGTGCCTTACGATGCCTCTGTGATCGGTTTTGGTAACTATGAGGTCGCGTCGACGATATTGCCGCCGCTTACAACCATTCAGGCTCCAATGAAATCGATGGGGGAATTGGCCGTTCAACAGGTCGCATCAGCTACAGATGCGAATTTGCTCTCACGGAGTGCAATTCGAACAATGCTCTCAACAGAGGTAGTAGAGCGTGCGAGTGTGTACTTTCATGATGAACACTGAGTAGAGGAGGAGTAGCCAAGGAACACTTGGCTAACCCAATGCTGATTTAGCCTTTTACAGCGCCACTTGTTAAACCGGCTATCATTTGTTTGGATGAGAATATGTAGAAGGCAACGATCGGTATGATGGATATCGTTGTACCTAACATGACGGCTCCCCATGGTGTGTTGGGGAGTCCTTGTACCGTCCTAAGGGCTAGGGTTACGACGTATTTATCGTCACTGGTTAGCACGATTAATGGCGTCAGGAAATTGTTCCAGAAGAATACAAATTGGATGATCCCAACGGTTCCAAGTACGGGTTTCATTAGCGGGAGAGCAATGGTGAAGAAGGTTCGAAACTCTCCTGCGCCATCTATCCTAGCTGCTTCTAATAGCTCTCGCGGTATTGATGCGACGACATATTGTCTTACTAGAAAGATGGCAACGGGCGTAGCTGTAAACGGGAGCCAAATGGCAAGGTGAGTGTCCAACAACCCCAAGAATTGAATAATGAGATAATAAGGAATAAGCCCAAGTACTGGTGGTACCATCATTGATGCTAGCATAGTTGCGAAGATGGCATTCTTACCTCTAAATGTATACACCG
>ASHK01000328.1 GCA_000695745.1 Vibrio madracius
ATTCACACGTCCCTTTTTGTGCTTTTCTCTGTCCTCTTAGCTTTTTCCTTCACACTATCTCCATCCACAGATGCAATATGTGATGATCCCTAACGTAATCTTAGTTTCAGTAAAACACTAAAAACCGCGATGTCTTGAGGTTACATTAATGTCACTAACGCCTGCTCATCTTGCATTTATCGCATCCGCGTTAGCGGGTTCTAACCAAAGAAAAGAACACTTACGTTATCTTGAGTCGTTGCATCAACAACCAAGATTAAACATAACCAATTGTTATTAAAATACTTCTATGATTATGGTCTTCGTCTACAAGCCAGAATTAGTTGCTGTTGCCCCAGAAATACTTAATGCAATAAACACATAAACAATTCTTAAACATATGCATTTTATACATAATTAGAATGCAAACCTTTCATTTTACTCATAAAAATTATCCATAGTATTTTTGGGTGTAAATCATCCGGTGATGTTTTTCTTATATGAAACATCCCTTGACAGCAGCCCTTTGTCGTTATGCTTGGTGCGTTCGTCTCTTGAGGAATCTTTCATATAAGAATTAATCAGTATGAGGAATATTAACTAATGACAAAGTTAATCGAAGAGATAACGCTTGGGCTGTCTCAGACCACGCTTAAAAACCGCATTGTCATGGCACCAATGACCATTCAATCGGCTTTTTTTGACGGTAGAGTAACACAAGAAATGGTCGATTACTATGCCTCTCGCTCGGGAGATGCAGGGGCCATTATCGTGGAAAGCGCATTTGTCGAAAACTATGGCCGCGCATTCCCTGGAGCTTTAGGTATCAACCACGACAGTAAAATTGCTGGTCTAAAAACATTAGCAACAGCAATCAAAGCAAAAGGTTCAAAAGCTATTTTGCAAATTTATCATGCGGGACGCATGGCAAATGGCGAATTAATGGTGGCCACCAACCGATCTCTGCCAGTCCTGTTGCCGCTTTACGCGATAACGCAGAAACCCCGCTCGAGATGACCGAAGAGCAAATTATTGGCATGATCGACCATTTTGGTGACGCGGTGAATCGTGCCATTCTTGCAGGCTTTGACGGTGTCGAAATCCATGGTGCCAACACTTACCTTATCCAACAGTTCTTCTCTCCACACTCCAACCGACGCACTGATAAATGGGGTGGCGATATTGAAAAACGCACCACATTCCCACTCGCTATTTTAGAGAAGGCGAAACAGGTTGCTAACGCTCACCAAATGCCTGAGTTCATCATCGGCTACCGTTTCTCTCCGGAAGAGATTGAAGAGCCGGGAATCCGTTTTGAAGAGACCATGTTCCTTCTTGATAAACTCGCTCAAAGCGGCCTTGATTATTTCCATTTCTCAATGGGTAATTACGCTCGAAACTCTATTGTCAATCCAGAAGACAAAGAACCGCTGATCCGCAAATTCCACGCGTTGAAGTCGGAAAATGTTGCTAAAGTCCCGGTTATCGGAGTCGGCGGCATTGCTCAGCGTAAAGATGCGGATGCTGCACTTGAGCAAGGTTATGACATGGTCAGTATCGGTAAAGGCTTCCTTGTCGAACCGACTTGGGCAAAGAAAGCCATGGATAATGAAGTCTGTGCTGAGTTTGCTGATATTGCTCAACAACAAGCACTCATGATTCCAACACCTTTATGGGAGATCATGGATTACATGATCATCGACAGTGCAGCAGAAGCATTGAAACACCAGCGTATCAAAGAGCTTCAAAGTGTCGAGATTAAGTTCGAACCGGGTGAGTATACTGCGTATGGCTATGGTCATAATGGCAAACTTCCGGTCACGGTTAGTTTCTCTGAAGATAAAATTCTCGATATTTCTGTCGATTCCTCAAAAGAGTCAGACGGCATCGCCAACCCTGCTTTTGAACGTATTCCTCAGCAAATACTCGATGGTCAAACACTGAATATCGACGTTATTTCTGGCGCTACCGTGAGTAGCCAAGCAGTTCTTGATGGTGTGTCTAATGCCGTGGATCTCGCTGGGGCAACTCAGAAGCACTGCGTTGTAAAGCACGTGAAGCGGTTGAGTGGTCAACCGAAGTCATCGAAGACACCGTAGATGTGGTGGTTGTCGGTGGCGGCGGCGCAGGTTTGAGCGCAGCGCTTACCGCATTAGATAATCATCAATCAGTGATTGTACTAGAGAAATTCCCAGCTATCGGTGGTAACACCGTTCGCACTGGTGGTTGGGTTAACGCCGCAGAACCAAAATGGCAAAAAGCATTCCCAGCTCTTGCCGGGGAAGCTGACTATCTAAAAGCGCTTGCTGACACACCTGAATCTGAAATTGCGCCAGAGTATCTCTCGGACTTCCGCACATTGAAAGATCAGCTAGCAAACTATTTCCTAGATGTAGACGCAGGTAACCACTACCTGTTCGACTCCACTGAACTACACTTGATCCAGACTTATCTTGGCGGCAAACGCACTAACTTAGATGGTGAGTCAATCTATGGCCAATACGATCTCGTGCATACACTGACTAGCCGAGCTATGGAATCGATTGATTGGCTAACAGAGAAAGGCATCGATTTTAACCGTGGTATGGTCGACATTGCCGTGGGTGCCCTATGGCGTCGAGCTCACAAACCAAATCGCCCTAAAGGTGTTGAATTTGTTGAAAAACTGCAAAAGCACATTATCGCTCAAGGTGGCCGTATTATCACGGATACACGTGCAGACGACTTGATTATTGAAAACGGTCAAGTCGTGGGTATTCATGCTACTCATTCAAACGGCACGAAATACAAACTCACTACGAAGCAGGGTGTCGTCTTGGCATCGGGCGGGTTTGGTGCCAACACTAAGATGCTCCAGAAGTACAATAACTACTGGAACGAAATCGCCGATGACATCAAGACAACTAACTCTCCTGCGCTTGTGGGTGATGGTATTGCCATTGGTGAAACGCGGGGCAGAATTAGTCGGTATGGAGTATATCCAGCTGATGCCAATTGGTGACCCTAAGTCAGGTGCATTGCTGACAGGCTTGATTGTGCCACCAGAAAACTTTGTCTTTGTTAATCAACAGGGCAAACGCTTTGTTAACGAATGTGAAAGCCGCGACGTGCTGTCTAACTCATTCTTCGATAATGGCGGTGTGATTTACATGATTGCGGATGAAGAAATTCGCAAAACAGCGGCAAACACAACCGACGAGACTATCGAACGAGAAATTGAAGAAGGCATTATCATTAAAGCCGACACGATTGAAGAGTTGGCGCAGAAGATCAATGTTCCAGCAGCCGAACTTAGTGAAACCATTCGTTTGTATAACTCCTACGTTGATAATGGACGTGACCCAGAGTTCCAAAAAGGTGCGCTTGGTCTTAAAGTCGAACAGGCGCCTTTCTACGCGACGCCTAGAAAACCATCGGTACACCATACGATGGGCGGTCTCAAGATCGATACTGACGCTCGCGTATTGAGTAAACAGGGAGCGCCAATTCCCGGCCTGTATGCCGCTGGTGAAGTAACGGGTGGTATTCACGCTGGTAACCGCCTCGGTGGTAACGCCTTAATTGATATATTCACTTACGGCCGAATCGCAGGTCAAAACGTTTCTCAAAGAAACTCGTAAACAAAAGGGAAGCCTCTGGCTTCCCTATTTTTATTTCTGTTTGGAGACATACTATGCCTAGCTATAAAACTCGCTTTCAAATGATGGGGACCTTCATTGATCTAGTTATTCATCATCACAATGGCGAGCAGTTGCTAAAGGACTGTTATCTCCAACTCCAAGAGTTCGCCCAGCGCTTTACCGTGAATGAACCTCACTCAGAGCTGATGAACGTCAATCACAATGCAGGCATTCGTCCGGTACGTGTCAAAGCTGATTTATATGAACTGTTGAAAACTGCCACCGCAGTTAGCCTTGATAACACCAATCCTTTTAACATCGCCATTGGGCCGTTAATCAAAACGTGGCGTATTGGTTTTAAGGACGCAACTCTGCCCTCCGAGGCTGAGCTTGCACCAAAGCTTGATCTCGTCAATCCTTCGCACATAGTGTTCGATGACGTCTACCAAACGGTATTCTTAACCAAAGTAGGTATGCAGATTGATTTAGGCGCCATCGCCAAAGGCTATTTTGCTGACAGGATAAAGCAGTATTTAGTTAGCCAAGGGGTAGCGTCCGGCTATATCAGCTTGGGAGGGAACGTATTGACCATAGGGCATGCACCAGCTAACAAAGAAAAAGCATGGACGGTTGGCATTCAGGACCCATTTCGCCCAAGGGGCCAAGTTTGCCGAATCGTACCGCTTAACGACAAGTCCGTCGTCACATCTGGCATCAATGAACGCTTCTTTGAACACAACGGGGTTCGTTATCACCATTTACTCGATGCCCAAAGCGGCAAACCTATCGTAACGGACATCGCGAGCGTAACGATTATTTCCAAGTTGTCTGTCGATGGTGAAATATGGAGTACAGCGGGTTTCCTGACTTCGGTTGACGACGCTTTAGCTTATTTGAATCAGCAACCGCACATCGAAGCTATTGTTATTTCCAACCAAGGTCACGTGCATATTACTCAAGGACTCATCGACAACGGTCATACGATTGTCGAAAAGTGAGACTATCAGCCCAAGTCATTCCCCCTGCGCAAGCTCACTCTAGCAAACGTTTGCAATTCATCTAGAACTCACTATTATTCGCGCTTATTCAAAACAATAATTAAGAGTTACCATGAATATCAAGCAAACGTTACTTGCCACAACTATCGCTGGTTTGAGTACCTTTTCACACGCTGCTCAACACGTCGACCTGATGATCACTGACGCGCTAGTGCTAACAATGAACCAAGAAAAGACCGTGTACCAAAACGGTACTGTGGTTATCGACGACAATAAAATTGTTGCAGTGGCGACGAAACACTTGCCAAGCAATACAAAGCCGAGCAAACACTTGATGTGGATGGTGATATCGTGATGCCAGGCCTAATCAACACCCATACTCATGTTTCAATGACGGTGTTCCGCTCTCTTGCTGATGATGTGCCAGATCGCTTACACCGCTATATTTTCCCGCTTGAAGCCAAATTGGTGTCTCGTGATATGGTTCGTATCGGTGCAAACCTTGGTAACGTTGAGATGGTGAAAGGTGGTGTTACCACCTACGCAGACATGTACTACTTTGAAGATGAAGTGGCCAAAACCGTCGACAAAATCGGTATGCGCGCCGTATTAGGCGAAACCGTGATTAAATTCCCAGTCGCTGATGCTGCCAATGCAGATGAAGGCATCAAATACGCATTAAACTTTATTGAAGAGTATAAAGACCACCCTCGTATTACCCCGGCGTTTGCGCCACACGGCCCTTATACCAATACCACAGAAACGCTACAGAAAATCGCTAAGCTATCGTTGGAGCACGACGTGCCCGTCATGATCCATCTTGCTGAATCTCATCGAGAACAAGAGAAGATCGCAGAGCGTTCCAATGGTATGTCTCCGGTTCAATACATGCACAGTATCGGCGCGCTGAATAAAAACCTTGTCGGTGCACACATGATTCTGGTTGATGACGAAGACATCAAGTTGGTGAAGGAATCTGATATGGGTGTAGCACACAATATGAGTGCAAATATCAAATCGGCGAAAGGCGTCTCTCCTGCCCTAAAAATGTATGACCAAGCGTCCGTATTGGTCTAGGTACCTGATGGCCCTATGTCTGGCAACACACTCAGTACTATTGACGAGTTCAATCAAGTGGCTAAGGTCCACAAGTTGGTCAACAAAGATCGAGCTGCCATGCCTCCAATCAAAGTCATCGATATGGCGACCATGGGTGCGGCACGCGCACTGCATATGGAAGATAAAATTGGCTCATTAGAATCTGGCAAGTTGGCGGACATTATTGTCATTGATACCAAAGCGCCAAACATGGTTCCGGTTTACAACCCTTACTCAGCGTTGGTTTACTCGGCGAATTCCGCTAACGTTAAACATACTATCGTCGATGGCAAAATCATCATGAAAGACCGTCACATGCTAACGGTCGATGAAGATAAAATTCGTGAGGAAGCCTTAGCGTTTACTGATGTGGTTCGTAAGACGGTCGTTGACGCTGGCGAAGTAGTTCAATAGACATCTCTCGCACCCACAAAAAAACGCTTGGTGTGAACCAAGCGTTTTCTTTTCTAAAGCTACTTAAAGTTATCGAGCAGCCAATAGCTAACTGGGTTATCCGGACATTGATACGGACCACATTCAATAAAGGTCGACCCGACGTTAATAGCGACCGCCACAATAGCCAAAATACAGACGACTCGGCCAAACATACTCATTTGATAGTGCTCGTCACTCCACTCTTTGTTCCAAAGTAACAATAGCAATGCGACCCCAGCTATGGTCATTGCGAAAATCACAAACGCCCACGTATAGTAGTGCATCCCTAATATCGGACTACCATACCCTGGCGTCCCAGGAATGACATGCAGTGATACCTGGCGAAGCGCTGTCGCCGCACCAAATAAAGCCCCCACTAAAATAACGCCATAGTGACGTTGCTCAGTGCCATAGACAATATTGAGCAAGAACCCAAACATGACCATTACAAAACCAATTCGCTGCAACAGACAAAGTGGGCATGGCAGTTCATTCCAAGCAATCTGTAATACCGACCCATGAGTAAAACAAAGGTGATGCCAAGTAATCCAAGTGTGTTCAGCAAGGTAATGTGCTTATGATTCATAAATCGTCACCCCCATTACAACAAAATCGACAACGTGTCAGTTGCATGATGATGAAACCAATACAGCCCAATCACAACAGAGACACTAAAAAACGCATAACCCACGCCTTTTTTCCCCATGAACGCACTGACCATTGCGATCAAGAGTAGTAAGAAAATTAAACTCATCATATGAGGCCTACCTTATTGTTTTAGTGAGTATTATCCTTCCGAAAGCCTGGATGTAAGTATAGAAAGAGTTGTCGATGTTGCAAAAAACGAACGGTAGGAAATCTGCAGACTTAGATTGTATAAATCACTTCAATACGCTTTGACGGACTGTTTAGCGTTCTCGCCAAAGCCTAGAGAACGTAACCACACTAGCTCCCTAACACCGTCAACGGCCTTTTGCCATCGCACGCACCTTTCTCAAGATCATACAATGGGCTAGTGCCATGGCTGCTCCAGCGATGGTCTTGTCTCGACAGCTTGCGGTATTGTGTTGGCGTCACGCCTATGTAGGTCTGAAATGTCTCATAGAAACGGCTACTGGAGTTAAAACCTGCCGTGAGTGAGATATCCAATATAGTTCGGTCTGTGTCACTGAGCAAAGCTCGCGCATGGTTGATTCGCATAGCCGTGATGTACTGCTTAATGGTCATCTGCATGGTGCGTTGAAACACGTTCATTGCGTAGTTGGTATGCAAACCTATATGTTCAGCGATATCTTTGACCGTCAGTGGTAGATTGTGGTGTGTTGCGATGTATTCCAGCATCTGACTGACGTAAAACTGCGCGTGTTTCGACACCCCTTTTGACGTTGACTTGTCCTGCTTATTAATCAGTAATTGCTGCCAGCCATCAAGGCAGATTCGCTTTAGCATTAAACCAATCTCATCCACTGCAATCTGTTGGCGACTTTCTGATGCATGACTTATTTCTTCTGCCCAGCGAGCAATTTCAAACTCACTGAGCAGCGAACACGAATTGGATTGGATGACACTACCGTGAGTAATTTGATTGACGAAATCTCGACTTAGCGTCCAAGACATAAAGTGATGGATGGGGATATTAATGATTCCCATATTGTGGCTTTTACCCGGATCGGTTAGACGATGAGCACCGAGGCCCAGAACACTCCAATCGCACCACTTTTTACAACGATGGGGCTACCGTTAATGATGTATTCGACATCATCGCCAAACGGAATATTGACTTCAATTTGGCCATGCCAATGGTATCCGGGCATTGAATGTGGAGGTCTCAATTCAATATCAATTTTCTCATACGAGGAATAAAGCGATAGTGGGCTGACCGAGACCGTTTCCGATGAGTACTTGTCCTGGGTGATCACTTTCAGCGCGTCTGAGTCATAGGGTTTCATCTACCTCTCCTTAGGAAATCGTATAAGCCTGTTTTAACAAACCGCAAGATTGAAAACTCTGAACAAGATCATAGTGACGAAATACCCCAATAAGTAAGATTCAAATTATGTGATAAAAGTCAGCATGTTATATGAGATAAGCCGTCATTTTCACCACCTACCTCCGCAAAATCGAC
>ASHK01000329.1 GCA_000695745.1 Vibrio madracius
CCTACTAGGACGATCGACTCCAAAGCTCTGATCATTGCCGCCACGATGCTGGTGATGTTTGCGCCAAATGCCTTTAATTTCTTGCCTTTTATGTTAGGCGGCGCTGCTGAGGTGATGTCATTAAATGACGCTCAAATAGAAAGTATCGCTATGTACGAATTGCTGGCTACCGCCCTTTCCTCCTTACTCTTTTCGTTACTACTGATTCGCCGTACTAACTGGCGTTATATTGGCTACCTTGCAGCACTGGCGTTAATATTGGGTAATTATCTTAGTATGATGGCACAAGATTTTGATAGCTTCATTCTCAGTCGCCTCATTGCCGGCAGTGGGCAAGGTATTGGTTATTCGTTAGGTCTGGTCGGTATGAGTGTGACTCGCCATCCTGGTCGTAATTTTGGTTATATGATTGCGGCTTTAAATATTTGGTTGATTACCTGGTTTATCCTCATCCCAGAACTTATCGCAACCTATGGTATGAACGCTCTTTACCAATTCTTTATGTTTGCTTCAGCGCTCTGCTTAGTGGCATTCTGGTTCTATCCCAATAATGGCCGGCTTGATAAAGACCTTGAAATCTCAACAAGTTACTCTTGCACGGTCGATAAAAAACCTACGTCGTTCCCATGCTTTGGGTAGGCGGGGCTTTCCTTATATACAGTTTGAGCCTGGGTATTATCTATCCGTACATTGAAATTATTGGTGACGATATGCAGGCGTCAACGGAAGAGGTAGGGTTTGTGTTAGCCATTGGAGCGGTCATGGCGGTCATTGGTGGTATTTTAACGGCCGTGGTTGATAAAAAATACAGTCACACGACCATTATTGTCTTCCTAGGAATTATCAATGCCGCTGTCTGTTTTGGGATGGCGAGTACCAATGACACTGCGTCATTTCTAGGGTTTTCTGCCCTATATATCATGTTGTGGAATATGATGTACGCACGTTACTACACCGCATTAGCAACGACAGATAAATCAGGTTATTTCAGTTCCTATGGTCCGGAAATTGGTACCGTTGGTCTTGCCCTTGGTCCTATAGTGGCG
Source organism: Vibrio madracius (assembly GCA_000695745.1). Classification (GTDB taxonomy): domain Bacteria; phylum Pseudomonadota; class Gammaproteobacteria; order Enterobacterales; family Vibrionaceae; genus Vibrio; species Vibrio madracius. Next base: position 1,047 of record ASHK01000329.1, read on the forward strand.
CAATCAGCCACCTCTACTGGTGACTTTCAAGGCCAAGTCGGCGTTGGCGCTCTTTGCATCCTTATCGCCACAATAATGGTGTTCATTGGCTTCGCGAAATCTAAAATTATTGAGCGTAACTTGTCCCTCACAACACGTTCAACACAGCAAAAGGCATAACGAAAAAGAGCCGAACATTACTCGGCTCTTTCTTCATCATTTAGTTAACGTATCCGCAGGAAACACAACCCCTGTTTGTGAACGAACTTCGGTAATAATTCGTGAAATATCCAGAGAACGCTGTATAGCATGCGGGTCCATTGCGCCAGTACTGATCATCGCAGCAAACGCCTCCGCTTCGTACCTCATACTATTCTCTACTTGAGGCAAGGAGACACAGGTACGTTCCCCGCTTCTTGCTTGCTTTTCAAAGCCGACACATTCTGAAAAATGAGTTAGCAGTAGGCTAGCTTCTTCACCTTGAATTTCACTAGCCGCATAGCTGTTGCTCACTTTTGAATGACTCAACGTCACATCAAAGTTCGGATAAGTGAGCAAGACAGTTCCATGCGCATCCACTCCCGATTCTAGCAAATGTGCTGATGCTTGAACCTGACTTGGCGCTCCAAACAATTCGACAGCAGCGGCAACAGAATAAAAACCGATGTCCATAATCGAGCCATTAGAAAACTCGGGATTAAAGGTGTTTGGATTTTCCCCATCAAGGTATCGTTGATATCGAGAAGAATACTGGCAATAGGTCAAGTGCACCTTGTGCAGTTTACCGATGGATTCAATTGAGTTTTTCAGTGCGATGAAGTTTGGCAAATAGGCCGTTTTAAATGCTTCCATCAAGATAACATTCTGCTCACGAGCAACATCAAACATCTGTTCGACTTCTGTTATGTTGGATGCCAGCGGTTTTCACAAATGACGTGCTTACCGGCGCGCATTAATTGAATAGCCTGTTGGCAATGAAAACTATTTGGGGATGCGATGTATACTGCATCGATATTCTCAGACGCACCCAGTGCCTCTAAACTATCAAAAAATACGGTGGCTCCAAGCGGCTGACCAAAACTTTTTGCTGTGTCTAGCGCTCTAGAATACACACCACTTACGATAAACTTTTTACTTTCAAGTGCGGCTTCAGCAAACTTTTCACTGATCCAATTAGTTCCAACTATTGCAAGCTTAATCATGATACATCCTTATGATTTTGTTTGGTGCTAGGTTACTCTTTTGTCACACAAACGCCAAATGAAATGCGAAGCTGAAAGCCAATCTCAGTTCTGCTGTTATTCACTCGTTTTGTTAATAGCCAACTTAGATGGGCATTGCCCAAAGTGTTTCCTAAACGCTAACGTAAAATTACGAAGGGTGGTGGTAGCCTGCTTCATAAGCCGCTTCTGAAATGGAAAGGCCACTTTGCTCTATCGATTGTTTCGCTCGTTCCAATTTACGCGCTCTGACATAACCCATTACCGTCATACCGATCTGCTTTTTGAATTTCCGTTGTAGCTTTGACACACTCATCGCCATCGAACTTGCCAAAACTTCAAGCCCCAAATCTTGGTCTAAGTTGTACTCAATGTGTTTGATAAGTTGTGCAACGCTATCCGGCCTTTTTTGCTTCGACAAATGAGAGATCGGTAGCCTTTTTTCTATCTCTTTTGCCACGATTTTCACTAACTGTAATGTGGCAATATCGATTGAAATGGTGTCATTGAAATTGCGAGAACGTCTTGACTCAACAAGGGTAGCAACAATGGTGGTAAGCGGTTCTGAATCATGAATATCAATATTCGCTTTATGACTATTGAGAAACTGGTCAAGGGCATGAGAACCATGGCCCAAGCGCGCCTGCAGCCATTGATGTGAAATAAGGATGTTGATCTTTTTTAGTGTCGACTGCTTAATAATATCTCGACGAAAACTCGCAGGCTTAGTGAGATTAACCGCTATTGCTTGAGGCTTATCGGTGGTTGATAATTCAAAGCAGAGATCGTCGTAGCCAAAGCTGAGCCTCCCTTCGAGTAAGACAGTAACAATAAGTGCCGGGGTTGCGACTGAGACCACTCTGGTATCCATAAGCTCCTCACTCACCCCTCCATGAAGAACATATCCTTCCTCTATCGTCGAAGGATGCGAGATGAATACTCCTCTTGCCAACTGTGAACGGCGAGTCGGCGTCTCACTAATGATGGTTTCAAGGTCATTGTCAGCCACTCTTTTGGTCATAACAACTTTCTTCAATTCGCTATTGGCCAGTTCCACTGCCACACCTCTTTATAAAATTCATAACTGTTGGACGATTTCTCATAATCGTTTTTGCTATTCACGACTCAATTACAAAACTATCATAAATGAAAATTATTATCATTTACATTAGTGGTCCTTTTATGAATGTCTGTCTGTTTTCACCCTCTTTTCCCGCGTTATCAAAAACAAGTCTCGCTGTTACCCTTGCTCTTGTAAGTCCGCACATCTTGGCGCAAGAATCTAATAACGTGGATGACACTCCTCTTGAAGAAAACATGGTCGTTTGGGGGGCGAAAGTCTCCAGTAGCTCAGAGTCTGTGTTTGCCGAAGATATGTCGTTGCGTCAGGCCGACCATATGTCAGACTTATTGCGTGATATTCCTGGCGTCGATGTCGGTGGAACTCACTCTGTCAACCAGCGCATCAATATCCGTGGATTTGGTGAGACCGATTTGGATATTCGTCTAGATGGAGCCTCACAACATGCCAATATGTTCCATCATATTGGTAATTTGACACTCAACCCTGACATTATCAAACAAGTCGATATCCAAGTCGGCAATAACTCTGTTACTCAAAGTGGAATTGGTGGTGCAGTCTATTTTGAAACCAAAGATGCTCGAGATCTGCTTCGTGGATCCGATCAATTTGGAGCGCGTGTCTTTGGTGGTTACGCCGATAATGACAGCAAACAAGGTTCTCTAACCCTTTATGGACTGATGTCAGATAAAGTCGACTATATGGTTTATGGCCATGGTGTACGACGCGGCAATTTCAAAGATGGCGATGGCAATCAAACTTTCGGTTCTGAAGGCGATGTCTATAACCTGCTAGGTAAACTTGGATTCGAACCAACTCACGAACATCGATTTGAATTGGCTTATGACTACTATCGCGATAAAGGGGATTACAACCCACGCCCAGATATGGGGGGTAGCGCTAATATCGGGCTCACACAGGATGACCTTATCCCAACCACCTATGACCGTAACACTATCACGCTTAACTATGAGCTCAACAAAACACAGCACATAGGGCGCGTTAATGCATTTTATAGTAAGACCAAGATAGAACGAGACGAAAGTGCCATCAGTGGACGTTGGCCTGGAAATCGACATTCCAATAATACAGCGGAAAACCGCAACCAAGGTTTTAATGCCAAAATACAATCCCAACTACCGCTCTTTAGCTTCAATAACTCCCTTACTTATGGCGTTGATTACGTAGATAAACAATCGAAAAAGTGCCTA
>ASHK01000330.1 GCA_000695745.1 Vibrio madracius
GGCTTTGAATTCTGGGTCTTGGCGGCATGAGTCATAAGCTGCGCTGATTTCATCCATGATTTCTTGCAGCTGAGGTGGGATAAAACTGCCACCGTATTCACCAAAATAACCGTCAGCATTGGGCATAGGGTGGTTAAACGTATTTTCCATGTGTTGTGCCTCGTTGTTCTTTTATTAAGCACATTTGTTATAACGCAATTTGATGCATGTACACATAGGCTCATTTTAAACTTGTGACTGCCAACATATGGTCCAGCTATTTATTTGGTAAATATTTGAGTACAACAAAAAGAGCCAGCGAAAGGCTGGCTCTTTGATAAACTCATAGAATCAGAGGCTTGGGAGTATATTCTCAGGCATTAGAGCGTTATGAAGTGCAAGCTTTATTATCTCATTTGCCTTAGCGATATCCGGGCAAAGTAGCGGTCCTTATCGTAGAACGGTACCGATTCACGCAGAATTTGTTTACCGTGCTCTACTCTTGGTGAGGATTTCAGTGGTGCTCTGAAGTCCAATCCTTGAGCTGCTGCCAAATATTCCACTGCCAAGATACCGCGCGTATTTTCTGACATATCTTTTAAGCGACGAGCTGCAAAGGTTGCCATAGAAACGTGGTCTTCTTGGTTAGCTGACGTTGGCAAGCTATCAACCGAGGCTGGGTGAGCAAGAGTTTTATTTTCACTTGCTAACGCCGCTGAAGTCACTTGCGCAATCATAAAGCCTGAATTTACGCCGCCATTGTCGACGAGGAAGGGCGGTAACTTACTCAGAGCACTATCAATGAGCAGTGCCATTCGACGCTCTGAAAGGCTGCCAATTTCTGCGATTGCCAGCGCTAAGCCATCTGCCGCCATTGCGACGGGTTCGGCGTGGAAGTTACCGCCGGAAATAATATCACCGTCATCAGCAAACACTAACGGGTTGTCAGAAACAGAGTTCGCTTCTACTTGAAGCGATTCTGCTGCGTTACGAATCTGTTGTAGACACGCCCCCATCACCTGAGGCTGACAACGCAGCGAATACGGGTCTTGTACCTTCTCGCATGCTTGGTGAGAATCACCTACCTCACTACTGCCTTCCAATAGGTGGCGATAGGCTAGTGCTGCATCCATTTGTGCACGATGTCCCCTTACTCGATGAATACGTGGGTCAAATGGACGGCGACTACCCAGTGCGGCTTCGACTGACATTGCGCCGCATAATGTTGCGGATGCAAACAGATCTTCCGCTAAGAATAGACCCTCTAAAGCAAATGCGCTCGAGGCTTGCGTGCCGTTTAGTAGTGCTAACCC
>ASHK01000331.1 GCA_000695745.1 Vibrio madracius
TCCTTCTGATGTTGACCTTACGGTAGCGCTCGATCGAATCGATGTTGATACCGATGATGATGATTTTACTACTACGACGGCGAGCTATAACGATGGGACGACCAATGTTCCACTACAGATTGTAAATGGCGAAATTACCATTCCAGCTGGTGTTACCTCCGTTAATATCCAAGTAGGTATCCAAGATAACGATGTCTATGAGCAAGATGAGAACTTTACGTTAAAAGTGACTGAACCAGCTGGTCTGACAGTTGATGGTGATGTTGGCGTATCCGCTAGTGCCACTATCTCTGACGATGGTCAGATAGATGGGCAACCTAGTGGTGACAACGACAACGATGCGCCAATTCTTGATTTGGATGCGAGTGAAAGCGGCACTGGCTATGTGGCGACCTTCACGGAAGGGGACGCTCCGATTAAAGTCGTTGATAGCGATATAGACATTACTGATGATATTGACGTAATCACTCGTGCAGAAATTAGGCTCACTAACCCCCAAACGAATGATTCTTTTGTTGTTAATGGCACTTTACCGAATGGCTTAAGCTACATTTCAAGTCCTGCTGCTGGCGCCCTAGTGTTAACTATAAGTGGCGACGGGACAGCAGAAGATTACGAGGCAGCACTGCAACTTCTCGAATTTAGTAATGCCAGCGAAGACCCCAATACCGATCCTCGTTTAATAACCATTCAAGTATTTGATGATCAAGGTGTGGGATCGAACACGGCGACATCAACAATAGCGGTTGTTGCAGTCAACGATCTACCTGAGTCGGAAGACTTTAGTTTTAGCGTGTCGGATAACGATCCTATTTCCGTCATTTTTGATACCGGAACGGGCTCTATTGAAGGCGATGGAACTGATCATATCTCCGACATCGAAGATGATGTGAATGGTCAGCAAGTACAAGTCAAAATTACCGAACTTCCGATTGGCGGCACGCTCTACCACGATGGTGTGGAAATTACTCAGACAAATGTAGTCAATGGTGATGTGTTTGATCCGACGAAAATCACCTATGAGCCCGATTCAGACGCACAAGGCTTTATCCTTGGCACCAAAGTGGTGCCGACATCGAGTGATATGGAAAGCACTCAAGATGAGTTTTACAACTGGGGTAACGAAATTGATGGTAAGAATCGAGTATTAGAGCTTCCCAACAGTGATGGCAGCACCGACAGTATTGCCATTCATAGTAAAGGTAACCTCACACAATATCGAGGCGATGTCCAAGATAGTCATGTTGGTTATGGACTCGGTGTTGGTGGCGGACAGGGGATTAACGAAGGAGAGTGGTTAAATATTGACTTTGCCGAACGCCTGCGACCGAAATCAGTCTTGGTTTGGATGGTATGGGAGGCTATTTTTATAGCGGCTTAGGTGGTCGAAACGAATCTGCTGTTGCAATTAAGGTCACACTTAGTAACGGTGATACCGTCGACTATACGCCAAATGTACAAAAAGATACGTCAGGAAATGACATCTTATTCCATGAATTGAGCTTCTCTATTGATGATTTGAGTGATATTGAGGAAGGCGCTCTCATAGCGGGAATTAGTGTTGGTACTGACGGTCGAGGTAACTGGGAGCTACGTTATTTAGAAACTGCATTAAATGACAGTTTCAAATATAAATCGGTTGACTTCGATAAGGGTGAAAGCCTTGAGTCTGTCGTAACCATTGTTGATGAACGTGACAACAATATGCCACCAACGCTCGATCTTGACTTAAATACTGATGGCACTGGCTTTGAGGCCAATTACCAAGAAGGTGAAAGTGCGATTGAAGTAGTCGATGGTGACATCACTATTTTTGATGAGAATAATGTTATTCACGAGGCTGAAATTATTTTCACCAATCCAAAAGTGGGCGACGCTTTTGGGATTGAGGCTGTAACTAACCCACTGCTTAGTGGGATCAGTTATGCGACCGAAGTGCTCGATTCTGGAGCCATTAAGATCACACTGAGCGGAGATGCTACGCCTGCCGATTATGAGGCAGCAATTCAGCTAATTGAATTCTCAAACTCCTCGCAGTCTCCGGATGATGAAGACAGAATAATTGAAATCACGACATTTGATGATGCAATGCAACCCTCAAATACCGCTGTTTCAACAATTAACTTTACTGCGATCGCTGATCTACTGGTTGCCGCCGCGATTGGTGATGAAGACAACAAGATTGCGTTGGATATACAACTGCCAGCCAACAGTGATGCAACAGAAATTATCATTAGTGGGATTCCTGATGGAGCCACCTTATTTTCAGGTGCTGATGAGATAGTTGTGATGGATAACACGGCAAATATTCTACCGGCACAACTAGCAAGCTTATCCATTAAACCACCACAAGATAGCGACGTCGATTTCACTTTGTCTGTGTCTGGTCGAGATGCTGAGGGTAGTATGGTAGAGCAGCATGACCTAACGGTTACTGTTCGACCATTGACAGATACTCCGACTTTAATTGTGTCCGGCGACGACATTGTTTCTGCAATCAATTTTGAAAATATCAATCTTGGCAATAGTAGTTGGAAAGGGAACGTCAGCGGTGCACAACTGAGTACCGATACTCCTGATGGTTTAAACCGTGGAGATTGGGGCGTTATTACTAATAAAGGGGAAGTTGGCAAAGAAGGCGTTTACTTAGGGAATGGCGAGCAAAACCAGATCTTTGAAATAGAGGGTCGCCGTGGTCAACAAGACTCTTTATTTACCAAGTTTGAAGGAACACCAGGTCAGTTCTACGAGCTAAACTTCGATGCTGCGGCCAGACGAAGCGATTCACCGATGGATATTAAGCTTGAAAAAGAAATGTCCCCAGGTGTTTGGGTTGAAGTTGAAACCTTGCGTTCCTACGGCAGTGGAGAAGCTCATAACCTAGTGGTTAAAGACTGGTCTGAAGATGAGCAGCTCTTCTTCCAGACTCAGGATAGTTTTAATTATCGTGTGGTATTTGAGTCGCCTGAGCAAAATAGCTTTGGAGCGTTGCTCGATAATATAGTGCTTTCGACTCGAAATAACGTGGGGTATGAAGATACCTTCATCAATATTAGCGATATTACGTCTGCGAGTTTGAATGATACGGATGGTTCAGAAGTATTAACGCTGCTGATTCAAGGTCTTCCTTCTGGTGCGATTGTATCCAATGGTACCCTGACAACGATTGTAGGGTCATCTGGTAAAGCAGATATTTCTGGCTGGGATGATCTAAACGACCTTCAAATAAAAGTGTTTGATGTTGGAACGTACCCTATTTCGATCAAAGCGATTGCGTCAGAACTCGATGGCAGTCATTCACCATTCGATGAAACGGCGTCGCATTCATTTGACCTTATCGCGCTTGCCAACCCAGCACCTGCGATACTGGGGGTCAATACGCCACCAGACGTCGTAGACTTTGAGTTCTTTGCGCCGGATGACACCATTCCACTCAACTTCGCTGATTTTGTGACTGATAATGAAGACGATGCAACTGACGGTAAAGAGACGCTCATCGAAATCGTTGAAGAACCTGAACATGGGCAGCTTTATTTCATAACAGAATCAGGACAACGTTTTGATCTTGATGTTGGGGATGCCATAGAGGATGGTACCGATATTTTTTATGACTTAGACATTGGCTTTGATGCGACTGCCCTTGGGTATAATCCGCAAGGAGAGGCTCCGTTTGGTAATGGCATCGAAGTAACTGGCGGTACCTTTTCTGGCGACAAACCACACCTTGGTTCCTCGTTAACTGCAGTGGCATTCGAAAATGCTGGCGGTGTCAATCAAGCTGGTTTTTATACCAAACGCGATAGCGAAGGGCAGAGCGAAGGCACAGAAGCGAAGCATAGTGAGTTTATGTCGGTAAAATTTACAGCGGGTTTAATGACAAGAGCGCTAGTAGGGATTGCGGATTAACTGCCCCATTCAGTATTGCAGCCAACAGCAACGCCCAGATTTTTGTCTACCTTTATGCTGGTGGAGTTTTGCTAGAACAAACGCCAATAGTAATGGACAATCAAACGGTTGATCAGCAGCAAGCGGTTATTGAAGTGTCATCACAGACACCATTCGACGAAATACGCATTGTCCCTTTTAGCTCTGATGATAGCGATGTAGGTTTTGTTCTCCAAAGTGTTAACGTTACGGAAGGAGAGGTCGCAGACCAGTTTGATTATAGAGCGGTTGATTCAGATGGTCTCCCAAGTGACGAAACGGCCACAGTGAACGTTAATATTGTACCAAACGGTAATGTCGATGAAGCGGATGGCGTTGATTATGCTGTTCAAGGCGGCAGCGGCGTTACAGTTATCCATGGTACCGATGGCGACGACGTTCTATCCGGTGGACTTGGTAATGATGTATTAACTGGGGGGCTTGGGGATGACACCTTTAAATGGAGCGAGGGAGACCTAGATGGCAGTCATGATGTGATCACGGACTTCTCTCAAGTTGAAGGAAACCGAGATGTGATCGACTTGTCTGAGGTATTTGAGGATAGTAATACCTCATTAGAAGCTCTGCTAGATAATGTCGCTGCCGACGGAGATAAGATTACACTTACTGAAAACGATGATAAGACGAGTACCTTGGTCAATGTCACCAAGGGCGATAAGAGTGTCACTATCGAACTTGAAGGTGTGACAGGATTGTCTGAATTGGATGTTCAGCAGTTGAGCAGCATAATTATCATCCACGACACCTAATATCCGTCTAGAGCGAAAAAAGGCCGCAGATTCATCTCTGCGGCCTCTGTGTTTTCATCGCTTGATTTAACTTGCAGCTCGAACTTTTCCCTGTCTCAAGTCACTCAATACTTGCACTTTAGGACCATCTGCAATGATTGCTCCTTTCTCCATAACAATCACCCTATCCACCACATCCAGCATCGATGTCTTATGAGTGATTAGAAGAAGAGTCTCGGATTCCTTGAGCTGTTTTAGCTGGGTTTTAATATGCAGCTCAGAGCGGTTATCCATTGAGCTTGTCGGTTCGTCCATAATCAATATCGGTGGACGTGCTAAAAACGCTCGTGCAATAGCAACGGCTTGACGTTGACCGCCAGATAACAGCAGACCGCCCTCGCCAACCTGACGCTCAAGACCCGCAGGATCTTGCTGAGTGAATACGGTCACCCCTGCACGGTTTGCAGCATCCATTACATCACGGTCGTCGACTAATGGTCGTCCTAGTGTGATGTTGTCGCGAATAGAGCCATAGAACAGGGCACAATCTTGCGGCACACAGCCTATATTGCGTCGTACGTCTACGTGATGTAATTGAGCGATATCCGTATCATCAATCCTCACATGGCCTTCTGTTGGCTGATAAAGGCCCATTATGAGGCGCTCTAGCGTGGTTTTACCCGAGCCAATACGTCCAATAATCGCCACTTTTTCACCAGGTTCAATGGTTAGGCTCAGATCTCGAATGGATGCCATTGGAGAGTCAGGGTAGTGGAAGGTTACGCGATCCAATTCGATTTTGCCGTGGATAATTGGGCGATGAATATAGCGCTTTCCTTCTTCTTGTTCGTCGGGCATTGCCATCACTTGTTCAATGATGGTCATGGACGACTTCGCTTGATTGTAACGTGTAGAAAGCAGTGAAAGCTGAACCAAAGGGCCAATAGCTCGACTACTTAGCATGGTCGCAGCAATCAAGCCACCCATGGTGAGTTCACCTTCGGCTATAAGGTAGACACCAAGAATAATCATGCCGATGTTGGCAGATTGCTGAACAAACCCTGCGGTGTTTTGGATCCCATCAGTAATGCGTTTGCTTTTGATGTTCCAGTTCGCCATGTGCGCGACGGCTTCTTCCCAACGATACTGATATTGGCTTTGGGCACCGAAGATTTTTACCGTTTCCAGACCTGCCAAACTTTCAATCAGGTTGGCGTATTTTTGAGAAGCAAGGCGTGAGCCTTCTTCAATCGTTTTACGCAGCGGGCCTTGTATCAACATCGAGTAGATGATCAATATCAACACTCCAATGATTGGGATAATGACCAAATTGCCCGCCATGAGCCAAATAAGTACCAAAAACAGTAAGGCAAACGGCAAGTCGATTAATGAAGCAATCGTTGCAGAGGTAAAGAAT
>ASHK01000332.1 GCA_000695745.1 Vibrio madracius
AGGGGAGTGAGCAAGGTGAAATTGCGTCGGCATCGCTTGATAAGAAGTTCCCACGTCGCTACAAGGTCAATCTGATAGTGAAGCAGTCATGTTCTGATTTCCCTATTATTGTCGAGGAAAACCCAAACTATCACTCGCTCTTTGGCTATATTGAGACGGCGACATATAAGGGTACCGTGTTTACCGACTTCTCATTGATTCGAGCGGGGAGCTTGCATCGTGCTAATGGCGGCGTCCTATTAATGGATGCGGTAAAAGTGCTTGAGCAGCCCTATGTTTGGGATGGCTTAAAACGTGCTTTACGTTCAAGACAACTCAGCTTTACCTCATTAGAGAAAGAAGTCACGTTGACTGGGACTGTGTCACTTGATCCACAGCCTATTCCACTGGACGTCAAAATCATCTTGTTTGGTGACTATCGCACTTATCAATTGCTGCAGCATTATGACCCAGAATTTAGTGAACTGTTTAAAGTAACAGCCGATTTTGAAGATGAGATGCCGCGTACCGCGGAATCAGAATTGCATTACGCTCGCTTCATTTCAAGTATCGTTCATGACAACAATATGCTGCACTGTGACCGTAAAGCGATAGCACGAATTATTGAACACAGTTCGCGCTTATCGGGCGATCAAAACAAATTATCATTGCATTCTGCACATATTGCGAACCTGTTGCGAGAATCAAACTATGTGGCTCGGAATGCAAAATCCAACCTAATTCGAGTTGGGCACGTTGAACAAGCATTGGAATACCAACAAATGCGAGTCAACCGCCTACAAGATAATGTAATGGAAGGGTTTGTAAATGGCACGACGCTGATCCATACCCAAGGTTCTGCCATTGGACAGGTTAACGCGTTATCAGTGTTGACAACGAGTGATCACATGTTCGGTGCGCCTAATCGAATCACCGCGACGACTTCGTATGGCGACGGCGATGTTATTGATATTGAGCGTAGTGTCGATTTGGGGGGGAGCATCCACTCAAAAGGTGTGATGATTCTGACCGCTTATCTATCTTCAGTATTCGGTAAGACCGCGAAAGTGCCGCTAACAACGACCATCACGTTTGAGCAGTCATATGGTGGTGTTGATGGGGACAGTGCGAGTATGGCCGAGTTCTGTGCGGTTGTGTCGGCGTTCTCTGGTCAACCAAATCGACAAGATATTGCAATCACTGGCTCAATGAACCAATTTGGTGAGTCTCAGCCCATTGGTGGCGTCAATGAGAAGATCGAAGGCTTTTTCGATGTCTGTACCATTAAAGGGAGAACCGCTGATCAAGGGGTGATCATTCCACGCTCTAACGTACATAACTTGATGTTAAGACCTGATATTGTCAAAGCGGTTGATAAAGGCGAGTTCAATATCTGGGCTATTGATCATGTCACAGAAGCGATCGAGTTGTTTACCGGAAAAGAAGCGGGAACCCCTCGTTAGAGGGCAGTTATCCTATCGACACGGTTTATGGTATCGCACAGGCCAGACTCAATGCGTTAAGAAAATAGCCTAATAAGTAGGACAAAAGCCAAGCGATACTGCTTGGCTTTTTTAGGCGCGTAGCTTGAGTTTGATTCCATCAAATTTTAAGTGAGAAAGCAGCTCTTTGGCGTTTTCTTCTCCCTCGTCATCAAACTTTATCCCATACCCGGTGTAGTGGCTCGACTTTTGTTGGTTACAGATTGAGCCAGTGAGGGCGGGGAAAAAACGATTCTTATCATTACCTGAGGCAACTTTAAGCGCGACCTCTTGCCCCACCGTTAAGCTTTTTCCTAAGGCCGGTAAGATAAATCGACAACCACTTTTGGACATATCACGAAGTTCGCAACGAATCTGGGTATCGCCAATACAGAGTCTAGCGCCAAGGTTTACCTCGTAACGCGGCTCTTTCCTGAGGTTTGTTACTTGCATAGATTGCGGAATCGATAGAATGAGCAACGAAATAGGTTCATCAATCTTATGCAGTAACTGAGCTCGGAATTGAACGACGCCACCTTCACCGCGTGGAAGTA
>ASHK01000333.1 GCA_000695745.1 Vibrio madracius
TAACAGTGTCGATGAAGCGCTAGCCGGACATGCCTCTAAGGTACAAGTAATTCTGCACGCAGACCAATCTTTGGAAGTCATCGATGATGGTCGAGGCATGCCTGTTGATATCCACCCAGAAGAGAAAATTTCAGGCGTAGAGCTGATTTTCTGCAAGTTGCACGCAGGTGGTAAATTCTCAAACAAAAACTACCAGTTCTCCGGTGGTCTTCACGGGGTGGGCATTTCGGTGGTAAATGCCTGTCGAAGCGTGTTGAAGTTACCGTTCGTCGTGATGGTCAAGTCTATGAAATGGCTTTTGAAAACGGCAATAAAGTTGAAGAATTGACGGTTACGGGGACGTGTGGACGAAGAAATCGAGGCACGAGTGTTCATTTCTGGCCTGATGCTAGTTACTTTGACTCAGCGAACTTCTCAGTGACCAGACTGGTCAATAATCTGCGCGCTAAAGCGGTACTTTGTCCAGGTCTAGAGATCACCTTTAGCGATAAGGTGAACAATAAAGACTATCAATGGTATTACGAAGATGGTCTAAAAGACTATCTAGTGGAAGGCGTCAAGGGCTATACAGTACTTCCTGAACAACCGTTTACCGGTGAGTTTGCAGCAGAAACTGAAGCGGCAACTTGGGCAGTAATCTGGCAGCCAGAAGGCGGTGAGATGATCACCGAAAGCTATGTTAACTTGATCCCAACGGCTCAAGGCGGTACGCATGTCAATGGTCTTCGCCAAGGCTTGCTTGACGCTATGCGCGAGTTTTGTGAGTTCCGCAACTTATTACCTCGTGGTGTGAAACTGACTGGTGATGACGTATTTGAGCGTTGCTCATACGTTCTCTCAATTAAAATGCAGGACCCACAATTTGCTGGACAGACTAAAGAGCGCCTGTCTTCACGTCAGTGTGCAGCATTTGTTTCAGGTGTGGTTAAAGATGCGTTCAGTTTATGGCTCAATGAAAAACCGCAGCTAGCAGAACAGTTAGCCGAAGTCTGTATTGCCAATGCGCACCGACGTATGCGTGCGAGTAAAAAGGTAGTACGTAAGAAGGTAGCGTCAGGACCTGCACTTCCAGGTAAGTTGACCGACTGTTCACAACAAGATCTAAACCGTACCGAAATCTTCTTCGTGGAGGGGGATTCTGCGGGTGGTAGTGCTAAACAAGCTCGTGATCGTGAGTTCCAAGCAGTGATGCCTCTGCGTGGTAAGATCCTGAATACTTGGGAAGTATCAGCGGATCAAGTGTTAGCATCGCAAGAAGTACATGATATTTCGGTAGCGCTGGGCATCGACCCTGACAACGAAGATCTTGGTGGTTTGCGTTACGGCAAAGTCTGTATTCTTGCCGATGCGGACTCAGACGGACTGCATATTGCGACACTATTATGTGCTCTGTTTACCAAACATTTCCGTTCATTGGTCGCTGCGGGACACGTCTACGTGGCGATGCCTCCTCTGTATCGTATCGACTGTGGCAAAGAAGTGTTCTACGCCCTAGATGATGACGAGAAAGACGGCGTACTTGAGCGCTTAAGTAAGAAGAAAGCTAAGATCAACGTTCAGCGATTCAAAGGATTGGGTGAAATGAACCCACTTCAACTTCGTGAAACGACGATGGATCCGAATACTCGTCGTCTAGTCCAGTTGACGATTGACGACGACGAAGCGACCGATGAAATGATGGATATGCTGCTAGGTAAGAAACGAGCAGATGATCGTCGTAGCTGGCTGCAAAACAACGGTGATATGCTGAGGTATAACAATGTCCACTGAAATGTCTTTTGATGGCGTAGAACAGCTGCCTCTGCGAAAGTTCACCGAAGACGCCTATTTGAATTATTCAATGTACGTCATTATGGATCGTGCATTGCCTTATATTGGAGACGGTTTAAAGCCAGTTCAACGTCGTATCATTTATGCGATGTCAGAGCTTGGTTTGTCCGCCTCTGCAAAGTACAAGAAATCTGCGCGCACCGTTGGTGATGTTTTAGGTAAATACCACCCGCACGGTGACTCAGCTTGTTATGAAGCGATGGTCTTAATGGCGCAGCCATTCTCTTATCGCTACCCTCTGGTTGACGGTCAAGGTAACTGGGGTGCACCAGACGATCCTAAGTCGTTTGCAGCGATGCGTTATACCGAAGCGAAACTGTCTAAGTTCGCCGAAGTACTGCTAGGTGAAATTGGTCAAGGCACGGTTGAGTGGCAACCAAACTTCGATGGCACCATGAAAGAGCCAAAGATTCTGCCAGCACGCCTGCCACATATTTTGCTCAATGGTATAACAGGTATTGCCGTTGGTATGGCGACGGATATTCCACCGCATAACGTGCGTGAAATCGCGGATGCGACGATCCATCTCATCGATAACCCTAAAGCCGATTTATCGCAAGTAATGGATTTTGTAAAAGGTCCAGATTACCCAACCGAAGCGGAAATTATCTCGCCAAGTGCTGACTTAGAGAAAATCTATCGCACGGGTCGTGGCAGCGTGAAGATGCGTGCAGTATGGCACAAAGAAGGCTCTGATATTGTTATTACCGCTTTGCCACACCAAGTTTCGGGCGCAAAACTGTTAGAGCAAATTGCCAATCAGATGCGTGCTAAGAAGCTGCCTATGGTTGATGATCTGCGCGATGAGTCAGACCATGAAAACCCAACTCGTATTGTTGTGGTGCCGCGTTCAAACCGCATCGATTGTGATCAGCTCATGAACCACTTGTTTGCATCGACCGATCTTGAGAAAAACTTCCGAGTGAACCTCAACATGATTGGTTTGGATAATCGTCCGCAAGTGAAAGGTTTGGTTCAAATCCTCTCTGAATGGATTCAATTCCGTCGTGAGACAGTGCGCAAACGCCTACAATATCGCCTAGATAAAATTTTAGCTCGTTTGCACATTTTAGAAGGTTTGTTGGTTGCGTATCTAAACTTGGATGAAGTGATTGAAATCATTCGTACTGAAGACGAGCCTAAAGCGGTGCTTATGGAGCGCTTTGGAATCACAGATATTCAAGCCGATGCTATTTTAGACACCAAACTTCGTCATCTTGCTAAGCTTGAGGAAATGAAAATCCGCGCGAGCAAGAAGAGTTAGAAAAAGAGCGTGAGAAGCTAGAAAAACTTCTAGGTTCTGAGCGTCGCATGAATACTTTGCTAAAGAAAGAGATTCAAACCGACGCTGAGAAATATGGCGACGACCGCCGTTCACCAATTGTTGAGCGTGCAGAAGCGAAAGCAATGACCGAGCGCGATCTGGTTCCTAGTGAGCCAATCACGGTTGTGCTGTCTGAAAAAGGTTGGATTCGTCATGCGAAAGGGCATGATGTGGATGCGAGTAGCCTGAATTACAAAGCGGGTGATAAGTTCTTAGCGAGTGCTCGAGGTAAGAGCAACCAGCCTGCCGTCTTCTTGGGCAGCGATGGTCGCAGTTATTCACTTGAGTCACACTCACTACCTTCAGCGCGAAGTCAGGGTGAGCCAATTACGGGTCGTTTGAACATCAATGCTGGCACGAGTATTCGCCAAGTGGTGATGGGGGAAGAGTCTCAGCTATGGCTAGTGGGTTCCGATGCAGGCTATGGCTTTGTTTGTAAAGGCTCAGATTTGCTCTCTAAGAACCGCAGCGGTAAAGCACTTGTTACGCTTCCACAAGGGGCTGAAGTGATTACACCATCGACGGTCGGCGACTTGGACTCTGATGAGATTCTTGCGATTACTAACCAAGGGCGTATGTTGCTATTCCCGATCAAAGACTTGCCTCAGCTTGGCAAGGGGAAAGGGAATAAGATCATCAATATCCCTTCAGCGAAAGCCAAAGCCAGAGAAGAGTTTGTTTCTCACCTTATGTCATTACCTCAAGGGGCAACCATTACCCTTTATGCTGGTAAACGTAAACTTGGTTTGAAACCTGCTGACCTGGATAATTTCCGTGGAGAGCGCGGTCGAAGAGGCGGTCTACTGCCTCGTGGCTTGCAGCGTGTTACACGCATTGAAATTGATTCGGGCGATATGGTTTCAGACGAGAGTCAAGACTAAGACGAATATAGATAAAAAAACCTCCGAGCTTGAAGTGACCCCATAAAGTTGGACATTTCTGTCAAGCGGCTTGTAAGGCCTGATTTCGATATTCCCTCGGAGTCAGGCCTTTTAATTTCACCTTGATGCGTTTCGTATTGTAGTACTCGA
>ASHK01000334.1 GCA_000695745.1 Vibrio madracius
ATGCCGATATAGCCTTTTCCTGAGCGTCTAAATTGTTTAAGACGATTCAACATGAGAATTCCTTTGTTACTTGTTCTAGTTATACGTTAGTGCTGCAAATGTTTCGGTATGGAAAACACGGGAAGCGGTAGTGGTTTCTCTCCCGAGCCTTGGCGAAACGCCTTTAATTGCATCACGTAAGTTAAAATATGTGCCACGGCGATATAGAGCTGGCTCGGGATCGCTTGTTCTATGGCCGTGGTGTAGTAGATAGAGCGCGTTAACGGTGGCGAGTGCAAGATTTCCACCTGATTTTCGCGGGCAATGCGTTGAATGTGCATCGCGGTTTCGTCGATCCCTTTTGCCACCACAAAGGGGGCATCTGACAAAGAGGTATCGTATTTTAGAGCCACTGCGTAGTGCGTAGGGTTGGTGATCACCACATCGGCTTTAGGCACGGCTTTGTCGATTTTTCGGCGCGCAAACTGCTGTTGAATCTGACGAATACGCTGTTTTACTTCCGGGCGACCTCATTATTTTTGTACTCTTCTTTGAGCTCCTGCTTGGTCATTCTGAGTTGTTTGAGATGCTCCCAACGTTGGTAAGGAATATCCAGAACGCCGAAAATAAGCAGCGCGACCCCCATCAATAACAAGCCTTCAAATAAGATGGTCATCACCAGAGTAATACCTTGAGATAAAGTCAGCTTTTGCATGCCAAGCAGTTGAGAAAAATTGCTATCGAGGTAGCTATATAGCAAAGCAAAAATCACAGAGACTTTGAGGGATGATTTCAGAAGCTCAACCAATGAGCGCGTGGAAAACATACGGCCGATACCTGAAATCGGATTGAGTTTGCTCAGCTTTGGCTGGATATTGGCAGGGCGGAACATCCAGCCTCCAAGTATCATGCTACTGCCGATAGCGGCGATAACAATCACCATAAAGAGCGGCAGTAACAACTCAATGATGATGCCAAGGCTTTGCCCCAACTGCTCTATCATTTGCTGTGGATTTTCTAGGTCGTGACGGGTAAGCGCCATATTGAAACGAAATACACCAGAGATATGTTCCCAAATGCGGCCGATCTGGTTGTAAAAGTAGATGGCGACAATGAGAAATAATACCGCTGTCGTGAATTCTTTAGCTCGCGGTATTTGTCCTTCTTGCCTCGCTTTTTTGATTTTCTGGGGCGAGGCTTTTTCCGTTTTATCTTGGCTGGATTGTTCGCTCATGCGCCCCCCAGCATAAATAGGTTCAATTGGTTTAATGTTTCATGCACTAACGCAGTGTAGCGGCTTGGTATGCCGCTGACGGTCAGCAAGACACTAAATAAACCAAGTAACATGGTCATAGGAAAACCCAAGGCATAGACGTTCAAACTAGGCGCTGCACGGTTCATGACACCAAAACTGATGTTTGCCAACAACATGGAAACAATGGCAGGTAACGCTAAAGCTAAGGCAGAAGCAAACATCCACCCAAACAAAGAGACGATATTGTCTAAAGAGGCGATGGTGATGCCAGACCCGACCGGCCACACGACAAAACTTTGCACCAAAATATCGATGACCAGAAGATGGCCCTCAAGAGAAAGGAACAGCAGCGTACACAGTAATAGGAAAATGCGCCCTAGAATGGCCACAGACAAACCGTTAACCGGGTCGTTCATGATGGCCATACCCAATCCCATTTGTAGCGATACGATTTGCCCTAGCATGGTGAAGATGGTGAAAAAAAAGTGCAGTATTAGGCCAAAAAACAGTCCCCACATAGCTTGCTCAAACGCTAAAAACAGTGACGTCATTGAGAGAAGATCGACAGCAGGCATGGCTGGCATTAGGGGAGCCGTGATCACGACTATCGATAGAGCAAGCAGTGCTCTTATCCACACTGGAATTAACGCGTCGCCAAAAAATGGCATGGCCAGAAAGGCAGCCCCAATCCTGAAAAAGGGCCACCATAACTGACCTAACCATTGAGAAATTTCGGCAAACGTAACTTGCATCAGCCAATCATCCCGGGAATGTTATGGAATAAGAAATCAAACAGTTCCATGATCTTACGTAGCATCCAATGGCCAGCAAAAATGACCATCAATAGTGTGGCCAGTAATTTAGGTAAAAAGCTCAGTGTTTGTTCTTGGATTTGTGTTGCGGCTTGAAATACCGCTATCACCAAACCAACCAGCAATCCCGGCACCACCAATACCATAACGATAAGGATGATGAGCCAAACGGCGTCTGAAAACAGAGTAACAGTCAATTCTGGAGTCATGATCTTTGCTCTTATCCCGTGCTAAAGCTGGCTGATAAGGTTCCGACCGTCATTGCCCAACCATCTACTAAGACAAAGACCACCAGCTTGAAAGGCAGTGAGACAATCAAAGGTGATAGCATCATCATCCCCATTGCCATCAATACACTGGCCACGACCAAATCGATGATT
>ASHK01000335.1 GCA_000695745.1 Vibrio madracius
CCCCCACCGATGCTCTCGCTACTTCAATACTCTCCAGTACCTCTTCCGCGTGAGGGAGAAAAGCCAACCCTTCTTCTGTTAAGGACACTTTACGGGTGGTTCTATGCACCAATCTTACACCTAACGCACTCTCTAGCTTACTGATATAAGAACTTGCTACAGCAGGCGACAAGCCAAGCTCTTGACCTGCCTGACTAATATTGTTGGTAGCAGCAAGACGAACAAACAGTTTTAGATGTTCCGCATTCATGGTTTATCCTTGTCTTTTGACTACGATTCTTAGGTCAACTTTCTAATAATTAGAGTGGCTCTCAGGCCACAACTAGCCTGTATCATCCAGTCAATAGTCTTAAAAATCTACATAATAAGAGCGCTAAGTCTCAATTATATACAATACCTATAAAGTAATTGAGGAAACCTTGCCTTGTTGATACATGGCGGCAAGTCTTTAGCTCGAACCAAAGCCTCCGTCAGTCATCACACGCGTATCAAGGCCAACGATGACTTAGCATAAAATGAAAAGCCATCACCTGCATACAGTGATGCTTAAACACTTCAGTAATGGAATCTAGGTCGGCAATAAAATGTCGCAGTGCTAGGCTAAATCGCCAGCCATTCTACTTCAATAATGGCTTTGCTTGATACTTCACACGGCCTAAGAAACGATCGCCGGAAACGATCTCACCCACCCCTTGAGGCGTTCCTGTCATCACAATATCGCCATCTTGCAACTCGGTGTAAGATGCCAATTCTTGTAAAATCGTTTCTGGCTTATACAGCATCTGTTTTGTACCACCCAATTGCATTCGCATACTATTAATAAATAGCTCCACTTCTAACTCACCGACATCCATATTTTCCAATGGGATAAAGCGGCTAAATTTAGCTGAATTATCAAATGCTTTTGCTCTTTCCCATGGCAGCCCTTTCTGTTTCAGCTTTGACTGTAAGCCCCGTTTAGTCAGGTCTAGTCCGAAGCCTACAGCGTAGAGTTGTTGGTTGCGAATAAGAAAACAAATCTCTGCTTCATAATGAAGAGGCTCATCAAGGTGCGAATAGAGCTCAGACGCAATACTGGAGTTTGGTTTATTGAACACCACCATATCTTCTGGAATCTCATTTCCAAGTTCATTAATGTGTTCCACGTAATTACGGCCTACGCATAAGATCTTAGATGGAAAAAAAGAGTCATCCCCAACAAATACCGCTTTCATTGCCCTTCCTTGACTGACAGGTAAATTCAAAATTGCGAACTGTGCATTCTAGCGGATTTATGGTGTCAGGCTTATGATTTGGCAGAGTATTTTTCAAAGTTGAGGCAAGGATCAGGTTTGAGTTCAGAGCACTGTTATGCACCCACTCCACAGATTTGAGAGGAATTTATCTCACTCCTTGCATTTTAATTCAATTTCGACAACCATTTGTATATTCAATTTATCTAGTGACGAGTCATTAATGTCCACAGAGCCCCTGTATATTCAAATCAAACAATACATAGAACAGAAGATAGACCAAGGACACTGGCCTGTTGGACAGCGTATCTCCACCGAAATGGAGCTCACTGCACAATTTTCTGTCAGCCGAATGACGGTTAATAAAGCCATTAGAGATTTAGTCGGCGAGGGAAAATTAGAACGACGCCCTAGACTCGGCACGTTCGTAAAAAAACAGAATGAAAAAGCCGAGAGCCCTTTACTTGATACACGAAACATAGCCAAAGAGGTGGCCTCTCGTGGCAAAACATACTCTTGCGATGTGATCAAGCACCTTGCAACCCAAGCAGACCAAAACATTGCCACTAAGCTAGGTGTTATGTTGGGAAGCGCAGTGTATTACAGTGAAATTTTACACAAGGAAAACGATCTTCCAATTCAATTAGAATGCCGATGGGTAAACGCGAAGTTTGCTCCTGATTATTACAAGCAGGATTTCTCGAAGGTCACTCCAAACGAATATTTAACGCTCAACTGCCCAATGACCGCTGTCGAGCATACCGTAGAGGCGATTATTTGTAGTGATGAAATAGGCCATAGACTCGAAATGTCAGCAAAAGAGCCCTGCTTATTGCTACACCGAAGAACCTGGAGTGATGACCGCCTAATTAGTACAGCACTCCTATATCACCCAGGTAGCCGCTATCAGTTAAGCTCAAAAATTACCTTATAGCCGCTTTAGACACGCCAAACCTCCAAATCTCGAATAACTCATCATCTTGTAAGCTAACACTTCAACGAGTTAGCTTACATTTGCTTCCCCCTCTTATTTCTTCCTCGATCTAAATAACGATCCTTTGATTGCTGAGATCACATTTTAAACGACGCACTATTGAACAATTGTATATATTCGACTAAATATTTGTATATACAATAAAGCTTAGGATTAACCATGCACTTAATTCTGAAAAATGCCCGACTTGTTACTATGGAAGAAGGTTCTGCTGGCTATACTCCAACAGAACCATGTTACGTGCTTATTCGCAGCGGATTAATTGTCGCTATTGGTAACAATCTATCCAGTCTTTACGGCAATAACCCAAAAGAGTGGACAAATTGTCCTGCACTAGACTGCTCTGGTGGTTTAGTGACACCAGGATTGATCGATCCCCATACCCACTTGGTATTTGCTGGAAGCCGAGCACAAGAATTCGAAGCTCGTTTAAACGGCGAGTCCTACCAATCTATTGCTAAACGAGGGGGCGGTATCAACAGTACGGTTGCGTCTACTCGCGCCGCCTCAGTTGACGAGTTAATTGAACTTGCCTTACCAAGATTAGACAGCTTGATTAATAGTGGCTGCACTACAATAGAAGTGAAGTCTGGCTATGGTTTAACACTCGAAGACGAAGCCAAAATGCTCGTTGCTGCCAAGTCACTAGAAAATCATCGTCGCATCAACATCACTACGACGTTACTCGCAGCACATGCTGTCCCGCTCGAATATCAAGGTCGAGCCGATGACTACATCGACTACGTGGTAAACGACATCCTTCCCCACGTCGCAAAACACAACTTGGCAGATTCGGTCGATGTCTTTTGTGAGTCCATAGGATTTACCTTAGCGCAAACCGAACGAGTTTTTTCCGCCGCTAAAGCACACGGTCTGGCGATAAAAGGCCACACAGAACAACTCAGTAACTTGGGTGGCAGTGCACTGGCTGCTCGATATCGTGCGCAATCTGTTGATCATATTGAGTATTTGGACCAAACGGGCGTAGAGGCTCTCGCCGCATCCGGAACGATAGCAACACTTTTACCAGGGCCTTCTACTTCTTACGAGAAACACAGCAACCGCCTATTGAAACACTGCGCAGGTTTAACGTACCGATGGCAATTGGCAGCGACATGAATCCTGGGACTTCTCCGTTTGCGAATCTGCAATTGATGATGAATATGGCCTGTACCTTATTCCGCCTCACACCAGAAGAGGCGCTTCGTGGTGTGACATGCCATGCCGCCGCTGCGATTGGTCAGCAAGATACGATTGGACAAATCCGCAAAGGATTTAAGGCCGATTTAGCCATTTGGGATATCGACCACCCGAGCGAACTTAGCTATCAGTATGGATTAAAGGGCTTAAACAACGTATCTTTGCCGGGAGTGTTGAACATGTCTCTTAACGCTCTCAATACCCAACACAGTTTTATTTGGTCTGGTCGT
>ASHK01000336.1 GCA_000695745.1 Vibrio madracius
AAGGTGGTGTCTGGTAGCATCATAGAACTTGTATCCAACCCAACCAATAATCGCAATCGTACCTAATGTCAGTAGAGTAGGTTTTACCTTGTTCATGATGCATCCTTCGTTCTTAGTTGGGCTGGAGTAATAGCGTTGTATTTTATACGTAGAAAAGTTGTTCATCTCACTAGAGAGAGCGAGTAATTTGTTTAACGACAGCAAGTATTGAAAGCTCGCGGCGTCTTGTTGGGTTTTCACACTGGCGAGATAAAGCTCAGCATCGACCACATCGAGAGAGCGACCCAAACCTTGAGAAAAGGCTTTCTGGCGTAGTTTGAGGTTCTCCTCAGCAAGTTGGATACTGGTATTCAACCCTTGTACTTCATCGAGTGCTTGCTGTGCTTCTAAGTATGTTTTTTCAACTAAGACACTTAAGTCTTGTTTTGCTTGCTTCTTTAAAAACTGCACTTGCGACACCGCACTATTAGCCGCTTTCATTTGCTCACTGCGACCTGTGTTTTCAAGAAGAGGGACACTCACGCCAATTCCGACTAACCAATCAGGCTTAAGCTGTCCGGCTAGCGAATCTCCGTGATACAAGCTGTAGTCACCGTAGGCATAGACCTCTGGGTAAATATTTACCTTTTTCAGCCTTCATCAAGCTACTTGCTTGTTTCTCTTTTGCATCAAGAATGGAAAGACCAGGATAGGTGTTTAGGGTTTGATCAACGAAAGCATCCAGAGGTGGTAGGTTTTCGTTGATAAAGAGTTGGTCACGAGGTTCTACGGTTTCAGATTGCCCCAAAACTTGAGTGAGGGCAGCTTCCGCGATATCCAAACTGTGTTGTGCTTTCTTGCGCTCAACCACCGCTTTTGCCAATGAAGCTTCTGCTTGAAGACGTTCCACCCGAGCAATTTGCCCTTGCTCCTCAAGTTTGATAGCAAAGTCTCGGTGCTTGGTGAGGCCTTTCTCTGCCGCTATTCTGGTGTCGACGACATTACGTGCGAGCACCACACTAAAATAGTACTTACTCAAGTCTTCGTATCGAGCTTGAACTTCCATTGCAAGCTGGCTTTGGGCTTCTTCTTTTTTACCTTCGGCGGCGGTTTGAGCAGCGGTGATTCGACCGCCTGTAAAGATTGGCCATACCGCTCGGATAGAAGAGGTGAATATGTCTTGATTTTCAATGGTGGAAGTAATGCCCCCAAGAGCACTAGCAACCTGTCCTAAGGCAGGTCCCAAGACCGGTCCTAATGAGCCGCGGGTATATTGGGGACTCCACTAAGGCTATCAGCAAACTGCGAACCGTTTAAAGTCACATCTTGATCCAATCGAGTGTAGTTAGCACCAAGCGTGACCTTAGGTAAGTTTAAGCTACTGCTGGCATCTTGTAAGTGCCCGTAACGCTCTACGTTAGCTCTTTGCGCGGCTAGAGAATTGTTGTTTTGTTGAAGCAACTGCCAGGCTTCATCAAAGGAGACTTCGGCGGCATAGCTACCGAAAGAAAGCGTTCCTAGCAATGCGCCCACAACCAACGGTAGGGACCTTATCTTCATGTTTGCTCCAAAACAGATGTTAATAAATTGATTAGAGTATATGCTCTAATAAAATACTGTGCAATAACCTAACTATAGATCCTTTTTCCTATTCTACGCAGTTAAGTATCTGTTATTTAGAAGCTAAACAAAATATTTCAACCGACAAAGCCAAAAAAAGCAACGACACATTTGGTGTTGTTGCTTTTTTAATCGGTTTTGAACTTAGTCACTTGATGGGCAAACGTAGCCAGCTCTCCACATTAAGTCTTTCGCTTGAAGTAGCTCTTTTAACACTTCACTCCCTGACATTTGCGGTGCAGCGAAAGAAACGAGAACATCATGTTCCGTTTCAATGTGCTGTGAGTTTGAGGCTTGATAAGCTCTGACGTGTGTAAATGTGGCGCGCCGATTCTTCGACAGCAGCGCCCGGTTAAGGCAAATTCCAAAACAGTCCCGTTCCATAACGACGTTCCTTCTTACGTTGTATTCTGTGCTTAACACAAGGGTTACTGCATATTTGTTATTATTCGTTTCTAGTTATAGGTCTTCAAAGCCAGCCAGGAAGCGCAGATTATTTCCGGCCTCGCGTGATATTTTTGATAACTAATTTACTATACTGGAGAAGGGCTGAATTGTTCTAAAAATAAGCTAAAAGCGATGTGATCATAGTCAGAAATTCCATTGC
>ASHK01000337.1 GCA_000695745.1 Vibrio madracius
ATGGCTTCAAACCAACCTGCAAAGTTGATGGCATGCTGCTCGGCAAGTAATTCGGTTGGTGCCATCATCGCTACTTGATAGCCATGTTCTATCGCACGAACAGCCGCGAGCGCAGCGACCAAGGTTTTACCAGAACCCACATCACCCTGAACCAGGCGCATCATAGGAATAGGTTTAGCAAGGTCAGTTTCGATTTCTTGCACCACTCGTGATTGCGCACCTGTAGGGGAAAAAGGTAGCTGCTCAAGTAGCTGATTTTTTAGCTTTTCAACGGGCGCTAAGCCAATAGCTGCATCTTGTTGACCTTTACTGCGCACCGCTAACATAGAAAGGTTTTGCGCCATCAGCTCTTCAATAATCAGTCGCTGTTGAGCCGGGTGCTTGCCTTCATCAAAATCGTCCAAATTAATCGTTGGTGGTGGACGATGGATGGTGTGTAGCGCCTCCGCAAGGGTAATTTGTTGGTTATACAGTCCGCTTGGAAGCAGCTCGTCAACGGCTGCCTTGTCCATGAGCTCAAGCGCTTGGTCTGTGAGGTTACGCAGTGTGAGCTGCCTTAATCCTTCTGTGGTTGGGTAAACCGGAGTTAAGGTTTGCTCCAACTTTGGCGCTTTACCTTCGGTTTGAAATTTGTATTCTGGATGGATGATCTCAAGACCATGGTTACCACGCTTTACTTCACCATAAGCGACAATAAGGCGACCTTCAGAGAAATTGTTCTTCATCGCTGCGGTAAAATTGAAAAAACGCAGGGTAATGGTGCCATTGCCATCGCTCACTTTAACCGTCAGCATCTTACGACGCCCGAAAGCCACATCACTACTCATGACTTTCCCTTGCACTGAGCCCCAGAGGCCAGGGTGCAAGCGAACGATCGGGTAGATACGAGTACGATCTTCATAACGGTGAGGCAAGTGAAACAATAAATCTTGAACTGAGTGTAAGCCGACTTTCGCCAGTTTTTCAGCGACTTTAGCCCCTACGCCAGAAAGCGAAGAAAGAGAAATTGCCGATAACAGCTGAGCCATATTTACCATCCATCAAAATGTCATATGCCGATATTCAAGCATTTTACTGTCTTTTTGTACAGTTTTTAGCGCAGCTGGAGTGTTATTGTCGAAGCGCTTCAAAGGAATAACAAAATCAGCCTCAAACCATACTCAGTGCTATTTTTTCTGCATTTCTTGCCACCACTCTTCTGTGGCTACAATTTGGCCTTGGTCATCGAGTGGTGGATAAGGGAGGCGTTTTTTCTTGGCAACTTTCGCCAGTACGGGGTGGCCGCGTTCGAATAGAATTCGATGGATGGTTTCTTCGGGTAGAGCGCTGACCTCTCGGTCGTACATACCAGCATTTTGGCGCTGCCTTTGAGCTTCAAACAAAATCAATGCACTGGCCACTGAGACGTTTAAAGATTGCACCATGCCTACCATAGGAATAATGATGTCTTGATCCGCTTCGGTGAGCGCGTCTTGGGTGATGCCATGCTTCTCGCCACCAAGAATGATCGCGGTTGGCTTGGTGTAGTCGATATCACGAAAGTCGACAGCGTTTTCGGAAAGGTTGGTTGCCAGTACCTGCATACCTTGAGATTTTAAAGCGCGAACGGCGTCAGCGACAGTATCGTGAGTGTCAACTTCCACCCAGTTTCTAGCGCCAGCAGAGGTATGACTTAAAGTACGCATTTTCTCATCAGGCCAAACGGCATGCACTTTATGTACACCTGCTGCATCGGCAGTGCGAATGACCGCTGAGACATTATTGGGCTTATGGACTTGTTCTAGTAGCACCGTCAGATCCGGCTGACGCGCCTTTAGCACTTGTTGGATACGATTGTAGCGTTCTAAGTTCATCAATAGATTCCAAATAAAACGGGCTCGATAATTATCGAACCCGTATTAGATCAAGCAGTGGTGTTAGTTCTTACGACGTCTAACACGCAATGCATGTGGCATTACGCGAATGCGCTTCATGATTCCAGCAAGGTGAACACGATCTTTGGTCGTTAACAGGACAG
>ASHK01000338.1 GCA_000695745.1 Vibrio madracius
AGCGGCTTTTCTTGCATTTATCGCAAGCGCTAGTAACTGCGAGCGATTGAGCTGTTTTACCTGCTGCGCCAATTTTTCTACCGTTAAATCCGGCTGTTCAATCATATAGGCGGCACCACAATGAACTAAGTGATCGCCATTAAGCGCTTGCTGCCGATCTTTGTGCATAAAAGGAATAAATATTGCACCCACGCCGACCGCCGCCAGTTCAGAGACCGTCAATGCACCAGAGCGACAAATCACTAGGTCAGCCAACGATAGGCCTCTGCGACATCATCGATAAACTCGGTAACGTCGGCGTTGTCAACCGCATTGGCGCGATACAGTTCAGCCACTTCTTCGCGACTCCCTTTACCCGCTTGGTGGCGGATTGTATAGCCCGAGCCAAGCTCTGCCATGACTGGAGGCAACGTCTGGTTTAAAATACGTGCGCCTTGACTGCCCCCCATGACAAGAATACGAATATCACCCTCGCGACCTTCAAGTCGCTGTTGCGGTTCTTCAATATCAATTAAATCTTGTCTTACTGGATTGCCGACGACTTCAGCGTTAGGAAAAGCGCCAGGGAAAGCCTGAAACACTTTCTTGGCAATTTTTGATAACCATTGATTGGTTAATCCCGCCACACCATTTTGTTCATGTAATACTACTGGAATACCCATGGTCCAAGCCGCAATGCCACCAGGCCCACTCACATAACCACCCATGCCAAGAACCGCATCAGGTTGCCATTTTTTAAGGTGCTTTCTTGCCTGTAATATGGCACTAAATATCTGAAATGGCGCTTTAATAAGTTTGGCTATACCCTGCCCTCGAAGACCTTTCACTTTAATGAAGTCGATCTCAATACCATGCTTTGGCACCAAGTCGGCTTCCATACGATCAGCCGTGCCTAACCAGCGAATTTCCCAACCTTGTTCTTGCAGTCGGTGTGCAACCGCAAGACCCGGAAACACGTGACCGCCAGTACCACCAGCCATCACCATTAAACGTTTTATTCTTTTTCATCTTTGGCTTTTTTCTTGTTCTTTCTCGAGGAGGCGCTTCCTGAGGTCTAGGTTCATCGATGTCTGGTAACAGACGGCATTCATGGTCGATACGTAGCAGTATCGACACCGCAACGGACATAATTATAAGACTGGAACCACCGTAACTGATTAAGGGCAATGTCAAACCTTTGGTAGGAACCATACCAGCAGCAGCGCCAACGTTGACTAACGTTTGAAAAGCAAACCAAATACCAATCGCAAAAGAGAGATAGCCGCCAAATAGTTGCTTTTTCTCAAAGGCACGCTTGCCGATGTAAAGTGCTTTGATGACTAGCGCAAACACCAACAACAACACTAACAGCACGCCAATAAAGCCTAATTCTTCAGCGAGAACCGCAAAGACAAAGTCAGTATGAGCTTCAGGCAGGTACTCCAGTTTTTGTACCGAGTTCCCTAGCCCTTGTCCCATTAAATTCCCACGGCCAAATGCCATTAGTGATTGTGTTAACTGGTAGCCACTCCCAAAAGGGTCTTCCCATGGGTCAAGGAACGAGGTTACACGACGCACACGATAAGGTTCCACCAAGATCAGAGCGATAACCGCACCGACGCCAGCCACCAATAATGCGATAAATTGAGACAGCTTTGCGCCCGCTATAAATAGCATCCCAAACAGCGTCACCAACATCACAACTACTGTTCCTAAGTCAGGCTGACCCAGTAACAAAATAGCAAAGGTCGTAAACACCATGATCGGTTTGATAAAACCGCCAAAGAAGGATTGCCTCACCTCATCTTGCTTGCGAACCAGATAGCTCGACATGAAAATAAACAGCGACAATTTAGCGACCTCAGCGGGCTGCAAGTTAAAGAGCCCTAGCGGGATCCAACGCGACGCACCATTGACAGATTTCCCCACGGCCAATACGACAACCAAAAGGAATATCGACAACGCAAGCAAGTACGTACTGTAGCGAAACCATTTTTCTGTAGGAACTTGTAGAACAATGGATGATGTCCCAAGCGCTAGAACCAAGAAAATCGCATGTCGAAACATGAAATGGAATGGTTGGTCAGTAAGTCTTGAGCTAATAGGAAAAGAAGCCGACGTTACCATGACCAAACCGGTAATCATCAATGCAAACGCTAACCACACTAACTGTCTATCATACAGAGCATCAGGAGCTGGTTGTGAGAACCAACCTGTTACCCTTTGTCGAAATTGATGGAACATAGTCGTGAGTCCGTTTAACTAACTTGTTTTGAAAATTGCTGAGCCAACTGAGTAAAGTCATCTCCACGAGCCATAAAATTAGCAAACTGATCAAAGCTTGCGCACGCAGGCGATAGCATCACCATATCCCCCGTTTGCAGTTCGGGAGTAATGTCGGTTAGAACTTGCTTGAGCGTATCATATCGAACTGCCGACGGGTGCAAAGCCATGAACTCGTCCCCATCACGCCCAAAACAGCATAACATCACATTCAACCCGGACAGTGGTTTGGCTAACTCTGAGAAATCAGCGCCTTTACCAACACCGCCCACCAAGAGATACAGTTTACCCGCCAAGCTTAGCCCAGATAACGCCGCGAGCGTGCTTGCCACATTAGTCGCCTTGGAGTCATTCACCCATTTGACGCCCTTTTCATCCGCAACCACTTGGCAACGATGACTCAAGCCAGTATACGCGGTCAAACAAGCCAAACCTTGTCGATAGTCGATACCGCTCAGCTTGAGCAGTGCACAGGCTACCAGCGCATTAGACCAGTTGTGCTTGCCAACCAAACGAAGCTGGTCGGTGGAAATAATGGCTTCACCGTTGTCAACGAGCCAGACTCGTCCATCAATTTCACGCATACCAAAGTCTTGATCATTAAAACCAAACGTAGCGACAGGAAGTTCATCATCCTCTGGGTAGGTCTCTGACTCATCTCGATTTACCAAAGCATGTTCCGCATTGAAGAAAATACGGCGTTTCGCTTGGGCATAATCTTCCATCCCTTGGTAACGATCCATGTGGTCTTCAGACAGGTTCAAAAATGTCGATACCTTGGTTTTTAGAGAAGAGGTGGTTTCGAGTTGGAAACTAGATAATTCTAGGACATATAAATCGGCATTCAGTTCCAGTAGATCTAAAGCCCGGAACCCCGATATTACCGCCAACACCCACGTTGATACCCGAAGCTTTAGCCATTGCTCCGGTTAGGTCGGTCACGGTACTTTTGCCGTTAGAACCCGTAATCGCAATCACTGGTTTATTATTGGCCCAAGCAAACAGTTCGATATCGCCTACCACTCGAACGCCTTTGTTTAGCGCTTGTTGTATTTCTGGCGTTGCAGGGCAATACCTGGATTGCAAACAATAAGATCTGCTTGATTCAACCACTCTGGATTAAAACTTCCCGTATGCAGTTCAACCCCGCTCGGTAACTGTTCCGCACCAGGAGGGTTCTCCCGACTGTCCATCACACGCACGGTCACACCCGGTGTTTTTTTCTAACATGATTAACGACAGAGAGCCCGGTAATACCGAGCCCAACTACAACCACTTGCTTTATGTCTTGCCAAGAATCCATGAACTGAGTGTCCTACTGCGTTTCTAACGTACTTTAAGAGTGGCTAATCCAATAAGAACTAGTACGATTGAAATAATCCAAAAACGAACAATAACACGTGGCTCCGGCCATCCTTTTAGCTCGTAATGGTGGTGAATCGGTGCCATACGGAAAATACGCTGACCACGCAGTTTGTATGAACCTACCTGAAGAATAACCGACAGCGTTTCCATGACGAACACGCCGCCCATAATAACAAGTACGAACTCTTGACGAACTAACACCGCAATCACACCCAGCGCGCCACCAAGAGCCAGTGAACCAACATCACCCATAAACACTTGCGCAGGATATGTGTTAAACCAAAGGAAACCAAGGCCAGCCCCTACCATTGCGGTACATACAACGACCAGCTCTGAGGTATAGGGAATATAAGGAATATGAAGGTAATTGGCGAAGTTAACGTTACCCGTTGCCCAAGCAATAACCGCAAAACCCGCCGCAACAAGTACTGTCGGCATAATAGCCAAGCCGTCCAAACCATCCGTTAGGTTTACCGCATTACTTGTGCCAACAATAACGAAATAAGTGAAGACGATATAAAACAGCCCCATCTGCGGCATCACGTCTTTGAAGAAGGGGACAACCAGTTGAGTTGCCGCGGTATCTTGACCATGAGCATACAAAGCGAAAGCCACGAATAGAGCGATAACTGACTGCCAAAAATACTTCCAACGAGCAATCAAGCCATCAGTGTTCTTACGAACAACTTTGCGATAGTCGTCGACAAAACCCACTGCGCCGTAGCCAAGTAACACGACCAATACCGCCCACACATAAGGGTTACTTAAGTCAGACCACAGCAACACGGTTAAGGTAATCGCAAACAAGATCATCACACCGCCCATGGTTGGCGTTCCGCGCTTACTAAAGTGCGATTCAGGACCTTCGTTACGAACAACTTGACCGATTTGCAGCATTTGCAGGCGAGCAATCATTTTAGGTCCCATCCATAAGGACAATCCTAAAGCGGTTAACACACTGACTATGGCTCTGAATGACAGGTATTCAAACAGTCGAAAAAAAGAAAAGTATAGGCTGTAGTAATTCCGCAAGCCAAATAATCATGTGTAAGTCTCCTTCAGTGCATTAGCAATGGTGTACATGCCTGCACTTAGTGCCCTTTCACCAATAAGGTATGAGAGGTCTGGTTTAGCTGTGTTAAATTGCGCTCGATATATTCAAGCATGCTGTCGTGACTCTGAAAATGTATACCACCACATAGGTCACTGATAACCTTCGCATCTTCACCATAGGTCAAAACATGTTCAAATGCGAAAGGAGCAGCATGTTGTCCGACTTCTTTGTGAAGTGCAAGACTTTCATGCCCCAATTCTGCCATATTGCCAAGAATCAACCAGCGTTGCCCTTGTTGAAACTGTGCCAACAAATCAACCGCTGCTTTCATCGCTGGAACACTGGCGTTATAGCTATCATCGATTAAGGTAATGTGCTCCGTAAGCTTTTCGACGTCAACGCGGCGTTTTACTTTACTGAGCGATTGCAAACCCAGCTCGATTTGCTCTAAGGTTGCACCACATTGAATCGCTAAAGCACTAGCTGCAACGGCATTCGACACATTATGTTCACCCAGCAGTGACAACTGCAGTTGGACATTGCCGATGGGTGTGTGCAGTGTAAAGAACGGATAGCCCTCTGATGACATCGCTATGTCAGAGGCATAGAAATCGGCGTTAATGTTTTGTTTAGAGAAAGTAATAACGTTCTTGTGTTGTAAAACTTCTGACCAAATGGACTCGCCTTGACTGTCGAGATTGATTAGCGCCGTCCCATTGGATGCGAGACCTTGATAGATTTCACCTTTTGCGGTTTTCACACCATCAAGAGAACCAAAGCCCTCTAAGTGTGCTTCTGCCACATTGTTGACCATAGCGATGTCTGGTTTTACTAGCGCAGTGGTGTAGGCAATCTCACCAATATGATTCGCCCCCAGTTCGATAACAGAAAAGTCATCTTGTGGCGTACTACGGAGTAATGTCAGTGGAACACCAATATCGTTGTTGAAGTTACCAGCCGTATAAAGCACTTGGCCCAGACCAGATAAGATATTCGCCACCATCTCCTTCACTGTGGTTTTGCCACAACTGCCAGTAATAGCAAGGGTCTTAGTACCACAGCGTCGGTGCACTTCAGCCCCTAGTAAACCAAGCGCAACTTTACTGTCTGCTACGATAACCTGTGGGATATCGATATCCAGTTGACGTTCAACAATCAGTGCCGCGCACCTTTATCCACCGCTTGCTGACAAAAATCATGCGCATCAAAACGCTCGCCAACTAAGGCGATGAACAGAGCTCCCGTTTCAATCGCACGAGTATCCGTTGTGACTTGTTGGATGCGCACGTCACCGCCACTGTGTGTACCTTCAACAATATTGGCGATGTCAGAGAGTGTTAATTCAATCATAGTGTAAGTCCCAATAATGTTGTGGCCGATTCTCTGTCTGAGTAATGCACCGTTTCTGTACCAATAATCTGATAGTCTTCGTGGCCTTTACCAGCGAGTAAAATGATGTCCGCAACTCCAGCCTGACTCATCGCGGTTTGGAGAGCGTCAAAACGCTTGTGTTCAACAATAGTGGCTTGTGGTTGACTCATTCCGGCCAACATATCTTCGACAATCGCCGCAGGATCTTCACTTCGAGGATTATCATCACTAAGAATAACGTGG
>ASHK01000339.1 GCA_000695745.1 Vibrio madracius
ATCTTATCGATCGATCATTCAAGTTATTCGAACAACTTCTTTTAAAGCCACCTCTCAAGTTTTCGCTTTACGCTCCATATAATGTGAGGACAGCACAATGAGAAGGACGGAAAGCATGGGTAAATTAGTTGAAGGTGTGTGGCATGATGTGTGGTACGACACCAAAGCTTCCGGTGGTAACTTTGTTCGCGAGGACGCTGGATTTCGCAACTGGATAAAGAACAGTCCTGAGGCTGTGTTCCAGCCAGAATCTGGGCGTTATCATCTTTATGTGTCTTTAGCTTGCCTTGGGCTCATAGAACGCTGATATTTCGCACCTTGAAGGGACTAGAATCGCATATCGATGTCACGGTGGTTTGCCCAGATATGCTTTCTGAGGGGTGGTCTTTTGGACTGCCAGAGCCATTGTTTGGATTCACCAAGCTTCACCAAATCTACACCCAAGCAAAATCGGACTACACCGGAAGAGTGACGGTTCCTGTTTTGTGGGATAAAAAGACTCAGACCATCGTCAGTAATGAGTCATCTGAAATCATCAGAATGTTTAATTCAGAATTTAACCAACTGACGGGTAACAGTGATGACTATTATCCTGAAACATTGCAATCTGCCGTTGATAAATGGAACGCATTTATTTATCCCAATATCAATAATGGCGTCTACCGCTGTGGTTTTGCCACAACGCAAGAGGCATATCAAGAAGCCTACCACAACCTGTTTTCGGCTTTGGACGAGGTTGAGGCGCAATTAGCCACACATCGTTACTTAACGGGGGATCAGATAACCGAAGCGGACTGGCGCTTATTTACCACGCTAGTGCGTTTTGATGCCGTGTATGTTGGACATTTCAAATGTAATCAGCAACGTATTGCTGATTATGAGAACATCCAAGGCTACCTCAAAGAGTTGTACCAATTTAAAGGGATCAAAGAGACCACCGATATGTACCATATCAAGCGTCATTACTATTTTAGTCACACTGGAATCAATCCAACCCAGATTGTTCCTGCTGGTCCTGATTTGGATTTAGACTCGCCTCATGGTCGAGGCAAGTGAAAGTCGTTCGATTAACTTGGTGCTTGACTCTGTCCTTACAAACCCATGCTTTAACAAACGGGGGGTTAAATATTATCTGTCTGTGAATTAGGCTGACAAATATAGCGATAATCTGAAACCTTGTTGCAAATCTATGCTCTGGGTCACCAAACGTTTTTTTGGAGATCTTACACTATAAATACAGTGACTTATCCAGATGTTATTGAGTTAGCTAAGGGGCGGTTATGGGCATTGATGATCTCATTGGTAGTGACAACTTAATTTGGAAGTTGTTTATTGCGTTGCTTTTAGGAGCTATCGTAGGTACGCAACGAGGTTGGGCGATGCGCAACAGTCTCGATGGCAGTCGTATTGCTGGGATTCGCACATTTTCTTTGGTTGGGTTACTCGGCGGATTAGTCGCGGCCCTTGCCAAACAGTCTTCAGTGATATTGATAGGCTTTGCCTTGGTGGTGCTTGTAGTGGTTGCGGCCATTGCGTTTGTCATTCAGCAGCAGCGCCAGCAAGATATCAGCATTACTGGTGTCGTTGCCTTAATGATCACCTTCTTACTTGGGTGTTTGGTTATCTATGATCAGGCGATTTCTGCCGCCGCTGCCGCTGTTATCACAGCCATAGTGCTAGATAACAAAAAAGAGCTCCATCAAGCCATCACCAAACTCAAAGAGTACGAACTCGACGCCGCGCTGCAACTCTTGCTGATCTCAATTGTTATGCTGCCGCTGTTGCCCAATCGTGGATTTGGCCCGTGGGACGCGATTAATCCATATGAGATTTGGTGGATGGTGGTGTTGATTGCCAGTATCTCTTTTGTTGGCTATTTCGCGATACGAATAGCCGGTGCAAAACGAGGTATTTTGTTTACCTCCATTTTCGCTGGGCTGAGCTCATCTACCGCGCTGACGTTACAGTTTTCTCAACTATCAAAACAACAGCCAACGATTAGTCCTCTGCTCGCCACGGGTATTCTAATGAGCTGTGGCACTATGTTTCCTCGTCTTCTTATCGTGTTGTCTGTGATTAACCCTGCTATTGTCCCGCTGATTATCTGGCCAATAGGTGTGATGATGTTGACCATGTATTTGCCATGCTGGTGGCTGTGGCGTAAGGGAGAGAGTGGTGTGGTAAACCAGACTGAGAATAAAAAAAGTCCATTGGCACTAGGCCCAGCTGTGTTTTTCGGGCTGGTGCTTGCTCTTATTATGTTGTTGTCACAAGCTCTGGGGCAATGGTTTGGTGATGTAGGTGTCTTATTGCTTGCTGCGGTTTCAGGTATGACGGATGTGGATGCCATTTCTTTGGCCTTAGCCCGTCAAAGTATTACGTCTTTACCTGTGAGTGTCGCTGCTATTGGCATTGTTATTGCCGCATCGGTGAACACCCTAGTAAAAATGTTGATGGTGGTCTTTTTTGGTGAACGTACATTGTGGATGATGATTGTTCCCGTTATGACAATCACCGTAATCAGTGGTTTCGTATTCTTGTACTGGTTAGGGAATGTACTGCAATAAAAAAAGCCCCTAGAAGGGGCTTTTTGGCATAAGAATCAAAAGATTACTTTTGCTCTTGACCTGATTGAATCGCTGTTAGTGCTACTGTGTAGACGATATCGTCTACTAGTGCGCCGCGAGACAAGTCGTTAACAGGCTTGCGCATACCTTGCAGCATTGGACCGATAGAAACTAGGTCTGCTGAACGCTGTACCGCTTTGTATGTTGTGTTACCAGTGTTTAGGTCTGGGAATACAAATACTGTCGCTTTACCCGCAACTGGAGAGTTAGGAGCTTTAGAAGCTGCTACGTTTTCCATGATTGCCGCGTCGTACTGAAGAGGACCGTCGATGATAAGGTCTGGACGTTTCTCTTGAGCAAGTTTCGTTGCTTCACGTACTTTATCTACGTCTGCACCTTTACCAGATTCACCAGTAGAGTATGAGATCATTGCAACACGTGGTTCGATACCAAATGCCGCTGCAGAGTCTGCAGATTGGATAGCGATCTCAGCAAGTTGCTCAGCCGTTGGATCTGGGTTGATCGCACAGTCACCGTATACCAATACTTGATCAGGCAGAAGCATGAAGAAGATTGAAGATACGATAGACGTGCCAGGAGCAGTCTTGATGATTTGGAACGGAGGAACGATAGTGTTCGCTGTTGTGTGAACAGCACCTGATACTAGACCGTCAACTTCGTTCGCTTCCAGCATCATTGTGCCTAGGTATACAGAGTCTTGTAGTTTCTCACGAGCTACAACTTCAGTCATACCTTTCGAGCCGCGTAGTTCAACGAGACGAGCAACGTAGTTTTCACGTACTGCATCAGAATCGATGATAGTTACGCCAGCACCTAGCTCAACACCTTGTTGTGCTGCAACACGTTTGATTTCTTCTGGGTTACCTAGAAGTACACATTCCGCGATACCGCGCTCAGCACAGATAGCCGCAGCTTTAACAGTACGAGGCTCGTCACCTTCAGGAAGAACAATACGCTTGCCAGCTTTACGAGCAAGTTCAGTTAGCTGGTAACGGAATGCTGGTGGACTTAGTTTGCGAGTACCGATAGTGCCTTCAAGCAGAGAGTCGATCCATGGGCCATCGATGTGACCTGCAACGTGCTCGTTAACGAACT
>ASHK01000340.1 GCA_000695745.1 Vibrio madracius
CCTTCCTCATAACGCCAAGCGGACAACTCGTTCATAATTCTAAAGCAACCAGAACAAATACCGCCTTCGTTTTTACAGGCAGCTTTACAGGGAGTAGCGATAGCAATAGTTTTTGTCATAGATCTTAAATCAATAGGTTGCACAGTCAGTTTTAGAGCGTTAGAATCAAATGGTAATAATTATCATTTGCAAAAATAAATGACGACACTCTTTTTAATCATTGGTGTGATGTTTATTCTCGCCTTAGCTCGCAAGCTTGCATTCTCCAATATAGCGCTCGCTTTGTTAAGTGGATATTTAGTATTGTGGCTCTATTTGGATAACTCAACGTTGACGGCTATCTGTTTGCTGCTGTTTGCGC
Organism: Vibrio madracius; assembly: GCA_000695745.1. Classification (GTDB taxonomy): domain Bacteria; phylum Pseudomonadota; class Gammaproteobacteria; order Enterobacterales; family Vibrionaceae; genus Vibrio; species Vibrio madracius. Next base: position 362 of record ASHK01000340.1, read on the forward strand.
TTTCACCCATTTTGGTTCGAATTAAAAACCAAAATGTCACTCTGATCTTGTTCGTTCAAGCGTTAATTTTGCCGTCGCGATCCACACTTGGATGTCGTCGCTGACAATACAATAAAAAAGCTCCCATTGAGAGTGGGAGCTTTGAGAGTTTTAATATGAGAAAAATGGTTATTTCACTTGCCAGTTGATGCTCTCACCACCGCGGATAGGCACAACAATGTCGGTTCCAAATGGCATCGTTTCTGGCACGTCCCATTCAGCTTTTTCAAGAGTGATAGTGTCTGCGTTGCGTGGTAGCCCATAGAAGTCAGGGCCGTTGTGGCTTGCAAATGCCTCTAAATTCTCTAGCTTGCCTTCTTGTTCGAATACTTCGGCGTATAACTCCACTGCCGCGTGAGCAGTGTATGAACCAGCACAGCCACAAGCGGCTTCTTTTTTGCCTTTAGCGTGTGGTGCAGAGTCAGTACCTAAGAAGAACTTCTTACTTCCGCTGGTTGCCGCTTCTACTAACGCTTGTTGATGTGTACCGCGTTTTAGAATAGGTAGACAGTAGAAGTGTGGTTTGATACCGCCAACCAGCATATGGTTGCGGTTATACAGTAAGTGGTGTGCGGTAATCGTTGCCGCAACATTGTCGTTGGCATTTTTAACAAACTGAGCCGCATCAGCGGTCGTGATGTGCTCGAGTACGATCTCAGGTTAGGGAAGTCGTTAACGATTGGAGCGAGGACTGTATCAAGGAACTCTTTTTCACGGTCGAAGATATCAACGTCGTGAGTAGTCACTTCACCGTGAACTAAAAGCAGCATTCCAACTTCTTCCATCGCTTCTAAAACAGAGTAGATGTTTTTGGCTGAAGTCACGCCAGAATCTGAATTTGTTGTCGCCCCTGCTGGGTACAGTTTTGCTGCAACTACACCTGCCGCTTTGGCTTTGCGAATTTCGTCTTGAGAGGTGTTGTCGGTGAGGTACAGCGCCATTAGTGGCTCAAATTGCTCAGATGGTTGTTCTGCCATGATGCGCGCTTTATACGCTAGCGCCATTTCAGTGTCGGTGACAGGTGGGATAGTGTTAGGCATGATCAATGCGCGGCCGTTGTAGCGACTGATGTCACGAACGGTATCTTTAAGTACTTCGCCATCGCGAAGGTGAACGTGCCAGTCGTCAGGACGAGTGATAGTCAATGTAGTCATTTGGGCTCCCACCAAGTTAGATTCTTCTTGAAACGGAGCCTAAACGGTCGCGAAAAATGTGAATGCAATCGCTTACGCTTAGGCGACAGGATGATAGAGGAAAACGACTGAGATTTCACTATGTTTCTGGGACAATGTGCAAAAAGACGTTACCATTGGACTCAGCAATGGACATCACTAGAAAAGGGCTCGGTCGTGGCAAAATCTACTCTGCTTTCCCAAATTAATATTTATCCAGTCAAGTCGGTTGGCGGTATTTCACTTTCCTCTTCGTGGGTTGAAAAACAAGGGCTTTGTTTTGATCGCCGTTTCATGGTGGCGCTAGCTGATGGCTCGATGGTGACCGCACGCAAGTACCCAAATATGGTTAAAGTCTCTTCCAGCTTGTTGCCGACAGGAATTATCTTCACCTATCCGGGGCTCGCGCCTTTAAAGCTGCAATACAGTGCCTTTAAAATGCAGGACACCGCCGCGACGGTCTGGGCTGATAGTTTTTCGGCTTATACCACGACAGATGAAGCGGATGATTGGTTCAGTGAAGTATTAGATCAAAGAGTTGAGCTACTTTTCACCGGTGAGCAATCAAACCGCGTGAGACAAAAACTAGGGCATAATGTGAGTTTTGCTGATGGGTATCCTCTGCTCATCATTAGCTCGGGTTCATTAGCTGAGTTGAATAGACGCAGCAGTGAAGTGCACAGCATGGATCAGTTCAGAACCAATTTAGTGGTCGATTCGGACGAGCCATTTATTGAGGATTCGTGGAAACGAATTAAGATCGGTGAAGTCGAGTTTGAAGCAGTAAAACCTTGTGAACGTTGCATTTTAACTACGGTTGATATCGAAAAAGCAGAGTTCAGACCGAGCAAAGAACCGCTAACGACCTTCTCTCGCTTCCGTGCCAACGAACGCGGTGGCGTATTCTTTGGGCAAAACTTAGTAGCAAAGAATGAGGGTATGATTCACACCGGAGATGCGATCGAAGTACTGGAATATAAAGAGAAAGAGTACTACGAGGACTTCGATGCGAATAAGCAAGAGTTTGTTTGCGTCGAGCGGGAGCACGTTGCAAAAAACTTTGAGACATTTTGGCTAGAACCTCAAAAAGGCGCGATGCCAACGTACAAAGCCGGCCAGCACCTGCCTGTGGAACTGAATATCGATGGTAACACGGTGAATCGATTGTAACACCTTGTCATCCAGTCCAAGTCGTCCTGGGCGCTTGGCGATATCGTTGAAGCGAGTGGATGGGGGGAGAAGTATCAAATTGGCTGTTTGATCATTTCCAAGTGGGTGACACGTTAATTGCGGATAAACCTAACGGTTCGTTCCACATTGGCAACTCGGAGCACGAACCACTGTTATTACTGTCTGCTGGCAGTGGCGTCACACCGATGATGTCAATGCTGCGTGACCTTTGCGACCAAAACGATATGCGAGATGTGGTGTTCTATCATCAGTGTTCAACTTACGCCGACATCCCATTTGCAACAGAGCTGAAAAGTCTGGAGAAACAGCACCAAAATCTCACGGTGATATTGGCACTGACGCAACCTTCGGAGGATTGGCAGGGGTTAAAAGGACGCTTTAGTTTGTCCCATCTAAAACAAATTGCCGACCTGACCGAGAGACAAGTTTTCGTTTGTGGTCCTGACGGATTTATGCAAAAAGCAAAAAATCTGATGCTAAAGAAAGGGCTGCCAGAAGATCGTTATCATCAGGAGGCCTTTGGCGTGGCAACTACAACAGAGCAGGCGTTAAAAACTGTCCAAATTAGTCTAGATGGAACGATATTTGAGGGTGACAATCAAAGAACGATTCTAGAGCAAGCAGAAAAAGCGGGTCTTTCAGTTGCTAACAGTTGTCGCGCTGGATTTTGTGGTGCGTGTAAGGTTACGGTGGAATCAGGAAAAGTTCATCAACCTGACGTGCCCGCTATTCAAGATAGTGAAATTGCCGAAGGTAAGATTTTAGCTTGCTGTGCGGTTCCACAAACTGATGTGGATATTGTCAGTTAACTGCTGAAACGAGAGATTGTTTGGTGCCAGTGTCCAACTGGCACCGACTTTCTATGTATTGCCTACTTTGAAGCACTCACTATACGTTGATGCAACGAATCTTTTAGTACTGCTCTATTGTGTTTCAGTTGATGCATTTCGGTATCTTCGATAGGTGAACCGTTCAGTTCTAACACACGAATTTCTTTATCCAGTGCGTTGTAGTTTTTCGTGTCGGCAGCAAAGCCTTCATCGCTTGCCGCTAAGGCATGAATAACGTCTTGATGTTCTGGAAATTCCTTCAGAAGAGAGTGATCTTCGCCTAACATAGCAACCCCTTTTATTGGTGAACAATAGTTTTCGCTTGGGCATTCGCACAAGTGACTCTGGGTGCCAACGGCACTTGTGATCACTAGTGCTGCTATAACAATGGCACATCTTGAGGCTGATTAAAAGTTGAGCGATGGTAAGATCTGATTTCAGAGAGGTAAATCACAGGGTGAAAAAAAGCCAGTAATTAATTTACTGGCTTTTACACAGGTACTTAATTTAATCGTAGATCGTTGGGATCGGTTGGCGCTTATGTTGAGTTGCTTTATAGATGGCAACCAAGCGATCGCTGACTTCTTGTGGCACAGGTTTGCCTTCGAGGAAGTCGTCGATCTGATCATAAGTTAGATTGAGCGCATCTTCGTCCGCTTTTTGTGGGGCTAGTTCTTCTAAATCCGCCGTTGGTGTTTTCTTAACAAGCTGCTCTGGAGCACCAAGCGTATCCGCTAACTCGCGAACTTGACGTTTGCTCAGTCCAAACAGCGGTGCTAGGTCACAAGCGCCGTCGCCAAATTTAGTGTAGAAGCCAGTAATGTTTTCAGCAGAGTGATCAGTACCAAGCACTAATCCTCCTACGTAGCCTGCGATTTCATACTGGGCAATCATACGAGCACGAGCTTTTACATTCCCTTTGATGAAGTCAATTTTTGCGCTGTCTTCAGGTAGTAATCCCGTACCTTCCAAGGCAATGTGTGAAGCGGCGTGAAGACCATCAACACCCGCTTTAATGTTTACAGAGACAGAGTGTGTAGCTCAATAAAAGACAAAGCGAGCTGTGCTTCATCTTCATCTTTTTGTTCGCCATAAGGAAGACGAACCGCGATAAATTGATAGTCATTAGAGTTGCTTTCGGCATTCAGTTCATTCACTGCAAGTTGAGCAAGACGACCACAAGTTGTTGAGTCAACACCACCACTGATACCCAGGACGATAGATTTACAGCCAGATTGCTGAAGTTTTGACTTGATAAAAGCAACGCGACGTTCAATCTCAAAGCGTGAATCAATAGACGGAAGTACGCGCATTTCGTCTCGAATTAGTTGTTCCATGTGGGATCCCTTTCCTTGCAAGCAAAAATATATTTCTTGTATGATACCTACGAAAATCACTGAAAAAAAGTTACAGTTAAGGTCAATCTATGCAGAGAGACGATTTATTGAGATACATATGACAAAAATAGCGATATTTGGAAGCGCTTTTAACCCACCAAGTTTTGGCCATAAGAGTGTTATTCAATCTCTCAATCATTTTGACAAAGTACTATTAATTCCTAGTATCTCTCATGCATGGGGAAAAAGTATGCTTGATTACAGCATACGTTGTCAGCTTGTAGACATGTTCATTTCCGATATTGGGCAAGAGAATGTGGAGCGTTCCAACATTGAAGAATCTCTCTACGAGCCAGGACAGTCGGTGACAACGTTTGCTGTTTTAGAAGCACTAGAAAAACGATACCCAGAAGCAGAGTTGACCTTTGTCGTTGGACCTGACAATTTCTTCAGCTTTAATAAGTTCTATAGAGCACAAGACATTGTGGAAAGGTGGTCAATTCTTGCTTGTCCTGAGAAAGTAAAGATTCGCTCAACAACAATACGATATAGTTTGTCACAAGGTTTGAATGTAGATCACTTAACGACGCTTAGCGTTGCTCAACATTTGGTCGCACATAAGCTATATTGATAAAGATTATAACAAGGACGAAAAATAAAAATGAAAGCAAGATGGAGTGGTATTGCTTTAATAGTAGTGGTGAATAGTCCTCTCGCATTCGCATTTTGTGAGAGCAAAACGAACAAATCTGTTGTTTTAAAAGCGACGGAGGAAGAGTCGTTTTGCTCGCTACTCTCTAAACCATTTAATTATATTGGTAATCAAGTCATTACGCTTGGTGGTTTAATCGAAGAAGAAAAGCCACTCAATTCTCTGCAAGATTCTTATTGGGAGCAATGGCTTCTTACTCAAGAATCAGAACCCGTGCTGACAGGTAAGATAGAAAACAGTTTTGTTGGTATTGGTTTATGGGTACCCGAGGAGATCGCTCGCCATAAAGACGAAATGTCGATGCAAGAATGGCTGATGGCACAAGGGCTTCATTTCGGCGTCGGCTTTGGTGAAAAAGGTAAAGAACCACGTTTACGATTGGACTACCGTTGGCATCAAGACTATCAAGGCGATATGATGATGCAGGTGGAAGTGCCGTTTTAACTAGATTTAGAGAAGCAATGTGCTCTATTTATCAGCTCCCACGCTCACCTCGTAGAATATGAGTTGCTCTGTAATCCTAACTAGGGTTCTCCCCTCCGGTTTAATGAAACCAAACTTTCTTCAGGCTTGGCATAACTCAAGCGATCAAGTCGTTGTGTGACATGATAACTGTCTAACCCAGAAATGGTTACTAAGTCGATGCTTTCTAAATCAAGGTAACCATCAGGCATAATGGCTTGTTCCGACATATGTATAGAAACGACTTCGCCTATGAGCATTTCTGTATTGTTACTTTTAATATGGATATGTTCTTTCAGAACCAAACCCATTTTCAAATTGCTCTCAAGTACAAATGGAGCAGGAAAAGAAGGCTCGTAATAGGGAGTAAGGCCGACAGCAACAAACTCGGATATGTGCTTTGGATATCTTGCGGATGTTTGGTGTGCTTGCTGGAAGAAGCTGGCAGCAACGGCATTGATCGTGAAATGTTCAGTCTCGAGTATATTTTCCATGGTATGCCTGCGACTATTTCTTGGACGAACAACAAAGCCAAAGAGTGGTGGTTGGGAGCCAAGGTGAATGACAGAGCTTACTATAGCGAGATTTTCATTGCCTTGTTGGTCGCAAGTACCGATCAAATTTGCGCTTTTGTATCCAGCTAACGAGTTAATAAGACGAGTTCGATACCTAGATTCCATGTTATCGATGTCTTTCTTTGAAAAGGTGATATTTTTCATAATGCATTGGAGGCTTTCTGCCATTCCCTTCGATATTTTTACGTGCTGAAAGAGGCAGAATTTCAACGATAACTGTATCAATAAATGTCTCTTTCGAAGGTGATAAAACAGCTATCTTACGCGTCAAGTCGGTTGGTCGATCAACCGCGTTTCTTGTGACTTGATAACCGAACGTGACGTGACAGAATACGTTGTCCTTCTTCTTTGACATCAAGTCTTTTTCGCCATGTCCAGAGTCTCTCCCTTGCTGTCTTTGCATTGGATTCCAAGTCGATGATGGGGTTGAGATAGGGGGAGGAAGAGTCGAGATCGTACATAATGGCTTCCATCGCTGTCATCTTCCAAGGTTCAAACAAAAGCGGCACAGACACCTTAGACAACTCAGGTAGCCACTTGAGAATAAACTTACCCTTAGAGTCGTGCTCTTGAGCTTGTTTCGTGGGGTTGTAGATACGGATCGTGTTTACCCCTGTGATGCTGGCCTGCATTTGAAACTGTGGGTAGTGAATACCGGGCTCAAAGTCCAGGAAAAGCTGCGCCAAGTGTGTGACGCCTGAACGCCAGTCTATATTTAGATGATGGGTTAGAAAGCTGACTAGCATGGCGCGCATTCGAAAGTTAAGATACCCTGTCCGGTGCAAGCAGCGCATACTAGCATCGACTAACGGTATGCCTGTTTTACCTTGTTTCCAGGCCTCTAACAGTATTAGATCTCTACTGCTGTTATGTTCCAGTAGTGGCTCATAGGCTTTGTTTAGGCAACGAAACTCCATCTGACACTCCGACTCGAATTTCTGCATAAAATGACAGTGCCAATGTAAACGAGAAGACAGAGCGACTAGACTGCGACGAAAACCAGTAACGTGCCAATTCTGTAATAGGCTTTGGTAAACTTGTCGAAGCGAGATATTGCCCCACGCAAGATAGGGAGAGAGGCGTGAGCACGCCACCCGAGACGCTGTAGGGCTAGATAAGGAACGGTAGTATTCACGACCACGTTGCTGAAAGAAATCATGTAGCGTTTTCCAAGCTAGCGAACTACCGCCAGTCTGCATACCCTTAAGTTTCGATTGCCAGTTTAGTGGTGGAGAAAAAGCATGATTAAGATTAACCGTGTCGAGAGTGGTAAGTGTCTTGTTATGGAGTTGGATATCTAAAATAGGCTCTCTCATCACTTTGTTCCAATGTTTATCCCAGTGAGTTCTGTTGGCCGCTCCTCGTATTACCGCACCAAAGTCGTATTCGTGCCACGGTATATTGTGTTTTTGAAACCAAGTGGCTATGTCTTTATCTCGTTCAAAAGTGCAGTTCAAGCCAATCTCCTGATGAGAAAATACTGCATTAATCTGGAAATGGTTGCTTATAGCGCGAAAGCACTCTAAGGCGTCACCGTGCATGATAGTGACATTGTGAGAGAGAGGAGCAAGCTTAGCGTTCATATCGGTGAGGGACTGCCAGACGAAACGCCAGTGTCGTTCAGAGTAATGAGGATTATCAAGCAACATGGGTTCAAAAACGTACAGAAGTACGGTCTGGAACTTAGACAATAAGGCTTGCTGTAAGGGTTGGTGATCGGTTAAGCGCAAATCACGCTTAAGCCATACAATATTAATGGTTTGCATCATTAACCTCTTTGGTTTCCTGACTCATGTCTACGTAAAGCGAGTACATATTTCTCAGAAGACCAATGGATTAATTCTAATAACGCTATTGAGGCGTCCTATTACGGCTTTATTGCTATGTTTGAAGTAAGATCTTTATCTAGCTTAGTGCTAATCACCTAGGACGGTTATATAACTTCTTTAATAGTCAATAGTATTGAATATTAAAGAAGTTATTGATAGGTGTCGTCTCTGATGATAGTCGTTCAACCAGAGACGCCGAGCAAAGTAGTAGGAAAAGCTAGAAATAGGAGCGTGTGCTCTGCGGTCAATTAACTGAGCTCAGTGTTGCCCAATAAGCTTTGAGACAGTAATTGAAGTTGCTCTGTATTTCCAGCAAAAAGATTGTCGCAGACAGCCTCTAATTTGATCCCAGATAGTTTTTGCTTTCGAGCTTCCCTTATGAGCAGCGCGAGTGCGAGTTCGCCAGAAATCGTCTCACTGTTCGGTTTCCATTGACTTACCGCTAAACATTCTTGAGTTTGTGAGAGCTTTGGAGAAAGCTTCGTCACATCATGACGAATGACTTGAAGCAAGTCCTTGGTGATATCATCACGACTTTCAATAAGAAGCCTATCTAAGAGCGCGGAAGTCAGCGGGCTTATGTTGACCTTACCAGCTTGCTTGGGAAAAGAATCCGTTAGCCGGACAGAGAATTTCACTACACTCACGTGACTTGTAGGCAAGATGGTTAAACTCATCAGACAATCCAACGGTAGCCAGAATACGTCACCGGCACTATAGACGTATTCGTTTTTACCAAGCTTTAACAACACCTTGCCACTTTCAACTCGGAACAGCTGATTATGTAGGATGTGTTTACGAGGTGTAATGGTCAGCAAATCGTAGCTGATGGATTGAAAGTCAATGGCGTGATTCATGATGATCTTAAGTAGTTAATCTGCGCGTAGGTTACCGTGAGTGAATCCCAAATCCAACCAAAGATCGCACTTTTATGTGCGCTGTGCTGAACAATCATGCAAAAGTGTGGTCTGACCTTAACAAAAATGGACTGAAGTTAGCTGCGGTCTATTTAGACTAAGCGTAGAATAGTGCAGCTTTTAATTTGATGTAACAAACATGACCATAGAAAACGACCCGTATATTGATATTCGTCCGTATAACGACGAAGAGATACCTGCTGCGATTGATCGTTTGATTAATGACGCAGAATTTATAGATGCAATTTTGCAACATCGCTTTTCAAGTCACGCTGCTTGGTTCAAGGCTTTAATGAGCCCGATGGTTAAAGTCTACTTGAAGTTTAAGTGGGCGAAACTGGATAGTGTTGAAGCGATTCAGCTTGAGGTGAAAAAGTACCTAGAGCAGACCTTGAATAGCACCACCAAAGGCGTGGTTTACAAAGGCCTCGATAAACTCGATAAGAATACCTCATACCTATTTGTTTCTAATCACCGTGACATCGCCATGGACCCTGCTTTGGTCAATTATGGTCTTCACGAGGGGAGCCATAGAACGGTTCGTATTGCCATTGGTGATAACCTACTGAAAAAGCCTGTGCCACAGAGTTGATGCGTCTAAATAAGAGTTTTATTGTTAAGCGCTCTGTAAAAGGCCCGCGTGAGATGATGAAAGCGTTAGGAACGCTGTCTTCATACATCAAACATTCATTGGACACAGGTAATTCCATTTGGATCGCCCAAAAAGAAGGTCGCGCAAAAGATGGTAATGACTATACCGATCCAGCGATTCTTAAGATGTTCCATGTTGAAGGACGCAAACAGAAAATCCCTTTTTCTGAGTACATCCGCTCTTTGAAGATTGTCCCTGTTTCAATTTCTTATGAAAACGATCCGTGCGACATAGCGAAAGCTAAAGAGCTCTATGAAAAAGCGACGCATGGCAATTATCAGAAAGGTGAGTTTGAAGATATCGAGAGCATTGTCCAAGGGATTATTGKKCGAAAGGATAGTGTACATGTCGTGTTCGGCAGCGTGATCGACCAAGATTTTGAAACACCAGAAGCCCTTGCTGAAGAGATCGATCGCCAGATACATGAGAACTATACGCTCTTCCCAATCAATAAGTTAGCGGCAGGTTTGGAAGATGAGTTTATTACTGGTACGACTCGAGCGATGTTACAAAACAAACTGGATTCGCTGCCAGAGGGAGCTCACCAGTTCTTAATTGATAGTTACGCAAATCCGGTAAAAAATATCATCAAAGAACGCGAGAAACTTTCGGCTTAGTTGCGGCAACTTTGCAGGTTCGAAACCATAAAAACAGTCTTAAGTGACTGGTTTTTTTGGATATGAAAAGGGACATTGATTCCTAATTTCTTGAGTATATGGTTAATATCGGGAACTATCTGCCAAATTGATGGATGATGGACGTCGTTTTATGTCCATTAACGGTTGTCTGGAAGTCTTGCGCAAAAATACGCTCCCCATTCGCTAAAATCGCGACGAGTTGGTTGTGATCGAGAGTCCTTTTAGCTGAAGATGTATTGGTGACAGTGACAACAGCCCAACGTTCTCCCTCGTCGCTGCTCATCAATATAAAGTTATTGATGGAAAAGTCACTACGGTTGGGTTGGATGTTATTGTCATTGGGAAAGGCCAAGTCTGAGTAATGGATAGCGGGTTGGTCGATATTTAGTGTTTCAAACTCCATTGACTTTACAGGTAAGGCTAAGGTGAACATTGATAGTAGAACTAGCGCTCGATACATAGGAGTCATCTCGTTTAGCGGTACAGGTTATTTTTATCGGGTGAATACGGCCTATTATGTATAGAGACTGGCTGCGCCTTCCGGGCGAGTTTTAAAGCGTTTGTGAAGCCACATCCAAGCAGGAATGTCACGTTTGATCATGACTTCTAACTCTTTATTTAAAACCTTGGCCGTGGCTTCAGGATCGCGTCTTGGGATTTGTGGGCTCAAATCCTTGCCAATATGCAACGTATAATGATTATCTTCCAACACCGTCACGCCAGAGATGACGGCGCAATTTGTCGCATCAATTAGAACGCTCGGGCCAGCGGTTACGGCAGCGTGCTGAACAGCAAAAAACGGCGCAAAAACAGAGTTGTGATGACCATAATCGTGGTCTGGTAAATACCACAGTCGATATCCTTTTTTAAGAACTCTAAGCATGGTTCTTACGTCTGTCCTGTCAATCATTTGATGACCACTTCGTGTACGGCCTCGGTGTTGAATAAATTCGTAAACCAGATTTGAATGAGGTCGATAAACGCCAAAACCCTGAGCAAACTGACCGAATATGGAAGCGGTCATTTCTAGATTTAGGTGATGACTGCACACGACCAAGGTACCTCGCCCTGCATCTTCCTGTTGTAAAAGGGTTTCTCGGTCAACGACCGAAGAGATTCTGCGCAAGCGCCAATCAGGCCAAAACCAAGCCATCCCGGTTTCAAACAGTGCCATGCCAGTACGTTTAAATGTGTTTCTCAGTATTAGATCACGTTGTTGAGGGGTGTAATTTGGAAAGCAAAGTGCCAGGTTTTGCTCAGCAACGTGGGATCTTTTCTTGAGTATTTTCTTCGCCAATAATCCAGTGCCCGTCCCTAAGACACGCAATAAAGGGTAGGGAAGCACGTTTACGATAACAGCGAGCAAGCCAAAAGCGCACCAGATCCCCCAGTATTTAGGAGCAAGCATTCGCATCGAAAACTGTGGTCTTTTTACAATATTCATAGTTAGAGTTTCGCGTTGAATTGCCAATAATCCCTATTGGTAATTTGGGCAATTTAGAATGAATAAAAATCGAGCCGTTCAGTCTAGAAGCTCACTCGAAGAAGGGGTGCTAGCCGTCAGTATTGCGATTTACTATGTAAGCAAACATTCAATAGACGTTAATGATTAGTCGTCATCTGAGATGTTCATACTGGTCGGTTATTGGATTATAAAGATCTATTGATTGACTTGATGTCACGTAACGTAGTGATTTGTCGGAGGTTGTCTATAATCAAAGCAAGTTTGCATATTAAGGTGGCCTAATGAACTACCCACAAGCACTACCGCATGGTGAGTTGACTCAAGTATTAGCAAATATTTATTTGGTCACAGGGTCAGTGTCTATGAAAGTGCCACATCCTAAATGGGGGCCGTTTAGTCTGGTCTTTAGCCGAAATATGATTGTAGTTAAACAAGGTGGGGAGCTTATCTTAATTAACTCGGTGAGATTGGATGAAAAAGGTATTGCTGAGTTAGATGAACTAGGTGATGTCAAACACATTATTCGTCTTGCAGCGTTTCATGGTTTTGATGACCCTTTTTACAAAGAAACGTTTGGTGCAACCTTGTGGTCGGTGGATGCCCCTTATTTWAGGTTCATCGCGGCTTTCCGGGGAAAGCCGCTTTTATCTTCAAGAAGAAGTAGTCTGTATCTCGATATCCATACCCCATTCGCTTGATTAACTTTATTTTGTTGTTTATTCCTTCCAATGTGC
>ASHK01000341.1 GCA_000695745.1 Vibrio madracius
GCAAGCCCTTTGGCTGTCAGCTCTCGAGCATTTTGCAACTGCTTACTGAACGATTGGCCATAGAAGATGTTGTCTCCAAGTACCAAGCATACTGAATCATTGCCAATAAACTCTTCACCAATTATAAAGGCTTGAGCTAAACCATCTGGACTAGTTGAACCGCAAACTCCAGATTAATACCAAAATCACTTCCATCTCCAAGCAGGCGCTTAAAGCTTCTTGATCTTCTGGAGTAGTGATAATGAGGATATCGCGAATGCCCGCTAACATAAGTGTTGATATTGGATAGAACACCATCGGTTTGTCGTATACAGGCAAGAGTTGCTTTGATACACCACGAGTCAGTGGGTAGAGACGAGTACCGGAGCCACCAGCTAGAATAATACCTTTCATGTTATTTCTTTGCTCCTAAACGCTCAAGACTGTATGAACCGTCTAACACACGGCTCCACCATTGCTTATTATTTAGGTACCATTCCACCGTCTTACGAATACCCGATTCAAATGTTTCTTCCGGCTTCCAACCCAGTTCTCGTTCAATTTTTGATGCATCGATAGCATAACGCACATCGTGTCCTGGTCGATCGGTTACATAAGTGATCAAATCTAAGTAAGCATTTACACCAGAAGGCTTGTTCGGCACTAGCTCCTCAAGTAGAGCGCATATTGTTTTCACTACCTCAATATTCGCCTTTTCATTATGACCACCAATATTGTAGGTTTCGCCAATCTCACCTTCGGTGACAACCTTGTAGAGCGCTCGTGCATGATCTTCTACAAATAACCAGTCACGGATCTGCATACCATCACCGTAAACAGGTAATGATTTGCCATCCAGTGCATTCAAAATCATTAACGGGATCAATTTTTCTGGGAAGTGATAAGGGCCGTAGTTGTTAGAGCAGTTTGTTACTATTGTAGGAAGCCCGTAGGTTCTTAGCCAGGTTCGAACCAAATGATCGCTAGAGGCCTTAGAAGCGGAATATGGCGATGAAGGCTCATAGGATGTTTCTTCCGTAAACAAGTCATCCGTACCTTCTAGATCGCCATACACTTCATCCGTGGAGATATGATGAAAACGAAACGCTGCCTTCTTATCTTGATTTAGCGTATTCCAATAAGCACGTGAAGCCTCTAGCAAGGTATAAGTGCCCACAATATTAGTTTCAATAAATGCAGCCGGTCCGTCGATTGAGCGGTCAACATGGGACTCAGCAGCCAAGTGCATTACTGCATCTGGTTTATGTTCTGCGAAGACGCGATCCAGTGCAGCACGATCACAGATATCAACATGTTCAAATGCATAGCGCTCATTGGATTGGACTTCCTCAAGAGACTCTAGGTTACCGGCATAAGTTAGTGAGTCGACATTAACAACCATATCGGATGTGTCATTAAGAATGTGACGGACAACTGCAGAGCCAATAAACCCTGCACCTCCAGTAACGAGTAGTTTCATCAGACGTTCCTTAAAATTGAGTACGCTACCGCCCTTGAGTCAAGCCCTCAAAAGCTAAGCCTTTATATTATGAGTCCTTGTGGCACTGGTACCACAAAGATAATTTGCGATGATTATATAGGAAACTGGTTCAACCGCGATAGTGCGCTCGCTAACCCAAAGATGGGAGAATCAGACTCAGATAGACAAGACTTAACGTAATGTGCTGTTTATCGAATGAGGGAGGAGAAGATTACACGATTAACTACTACAACTGACATCATTTCAAGTTCAAAAGCAATGATCCTGCTAAGTCGCTCTGTCGCTTGATTTTTCCTTCTTAGCGAAAAGCATTGATATGCCCTATTTCGCTATAAATTTCCATTTCTCCGTGTATTGTTTAGTAAAAAAATCATAAGGTAAAGATAAATTTTTGTCTTGATATTATCCGACTCCATGAAAGTATGAGGTAGTTCAAATTTACAAAATTATGACATTTAGGATAAAAATGACTTTCGCACAATCATTCACCAAGATAAGGTAAACACAGTAAGCTATAACCTTGTCTTTAGGCCTACAAATACACTCATCGAGATCTCTGCCTTTCACGTCACGACTTTCACCATCTTCAGCTTCTTTCGAAACAAGTAGGCCAATTTGGTTTTCACTTTCACTCCGCCATGAATTAGATGCAATTGCTTCAAATGATCTTTGCACCCTTCTACGAAAGCGATAAGATCATTCCTATCTGCATGAGCAGAGTAGCCAGATAAAGAATGCACCTGCGCATTAACTTTGACTCTCTTACCTTCTATCCAAACTTCTTTTGCACCCATTTGAATAGTTCGACCTAAAGTTTCTTTAGCTTGATAACCACAAAATAGCACGTCGGTTCGACTATCGGGTAGTAAAGCGTTTAAGTAATCAACCACTCTCCCACCCTGGCACATCCCTGATGCTGAAATAATAATTGCAGCTTCTCCAGTCGATGCTAAGCGATTGACCACTCGGCGATGTTCTTGATGACTGTCGATAACAATACACTGAGAAAAACTTAACGGCTGGCGGCCACGCTGATGCTTCTGCTTCGCCTCGTGAGACCACAACTTGCAATAACGTCGATAGGCCTTTGTAATTTTCGCCGCCATCGGAGAATCAACGATGATAGGAATAGTCGATTGCAGTTTGTGGTGATACAACAATGACTCAATATCAAACAATAACTCCTGCGTTCGCCCGACGCTAAAAGCAGGCACAATGATAGCGCCGCCATCCTTTATACTTCGTTTAATAATGTCTAATAACCTTTCACTGCGTTTATCGATCGATTCATGGCATTTGTTACCGTAGGTAGATTCTAGAAATAGGTAGTCAGCACGTTTGGGGGGAATAGCGTCTGGTAGTAATGGCGTATGATTAGGTCCTAAATCTCCAGAGAATACCGCTATTTCATCTTTTGGCAGTTTTAACTCAATATAGGCACTACCTAAAATGTGTCCGGCGGGATTGAATCTTACATAAGTGAAATAACCTCCATAATTCGACTTAATAGGTGTCCATTCTGAGTAGTTTATAGGTTTCAGATGCTTAAAAATTAAATCAATGAATTGCGTTCTTTTGCTTTTAGATAGATCCAGCGTTAGTTTAAGACCATCGGATAACATTAATGGAACTAAATAAGCCGTTGCCTGGGTGCAATAAATAGGCCCACGAAACCCTGCGGCAAACAACCACGGTAACCTACCAATATGATCGATGTGGGCATGCGTCAGAATCAAAGCACGTACACGCGTTAAGCTGAAATCGATCTTCAGAGTCTGATTGTAAGAATCCGCACCTTGAAAAAGCCCACAATCAATTAGCACAGATTCCCCATTTATTGCCAATTCATGGCAGGAACCTGTCACTGTGTTTTTGCCTCCATGATGGATCACTTCTACATTTGGTGCTAACTGCATGCCTATCTCCAGTTGTCGTTCCTGTCAACATAGACCTACTTTAGGCCGTTAGCGAACGTCAACGATCTAGTTCATCACAGTCTAC
>ASHK01000342.1 GCA_000695745.1 Vibrio madracius
GCCAAAACGCATCAATATTGGACTCAAATAGCCCTTCCGGTGTTATCACCAGCTCTACTTGGCACCTTCATTATTCTCGTTGCCAATGCCATGGGCGCGTATGCGAGCGTCTACGCACTAACAACCGGTAACTACAACGTGATTACGGTACGAATTGCGAGTTTGGTGTCTGGCGATTTGTTCTTAGAACCGAACCTTGCTGCAGCAATCTCGGTGATTCTCATGGCCATTCTTGCCTTTATCACCATCATCAATCAGTGGCTATTGTCGAGGAGTTATCATGCATCGAAATAGCAATGTGAGCGTTTACTATCACAAAACCGTTGTCTACGGAATTGTTGGTATCATGCTGATTCCAATCGTCGCTACTTTGGTTTACTCGTTGTCGTCAAGTTGGGGGGCGACCATATTGCCAGATGGATTTACCTTAAATTGGTATGTTCAGCTACTAACGGATTCTCGCTTTCTCGCCGCCTTTGGGCGGTCATTACTGGTGTGCTTCGCGGCGCTTGCACTTAGCGTGGTATTAATTCTTCCAGCGATCTTTTGTGGTGTTTTATTACTTTTCGAAGCTCGACAAGCTAATGAATGTACTGATTTTGCTGCCATTTGCGGTACCTCCTGTGGTGTCATCGGTAGGTTTGCTTCAGATCTATGCCGATAGCGCTATTCCTTTGGTTGGGACGCCTTGGATTCTTATCGGAACCTATTTCACCATCGCACTGCCTTTTATGTACAGAGCAATCTCCAACAGCTTTGAGGCCATTAACCTCAACGATTTGATGGACGCGGCGCACCTGCTTGGAGCGAGCACTACAAAAGCATTTCTCTTGATCATCGTTCCGAATTTGAAGAAAGGATTGCTGGCGTCGTTATTTCTATCGTTCTCGTTTTTACTCGGTGAATTTGTGTTCGCCAATATTTTGGTGGGAACTCGCTACGAAACATTACAAATCTACCTTTACAACATGCGTCAAACCAGTGGTCACTTCACCTCAGCGTTAGTGATGACTTACTTTTTCTTTATCTTCCTACTGACATGGCTTGCCAGCCGTTTTAGCAGTAATCAACAGAAGGGCAAATCATGAGTTACGTATCCGTCAATCAGCTTACCAAACGCTTTGGCAGCAACACGGTGTTTGAAGACATCGAATTTACCATCCAGAAAGGTGAGTTTATTACCTTACTTGGCCCCAGCGGTTGTGGTAAGTCGACATTGCTACGCAGTCTTGCAGGTCTGAATCCAGTTGAAGGTGGGCAGATCATTGTCGATGGAGTAGATATTACCCATACCGCACCTCAGCAGCGTGGTATCGGCATGGTGTTTCAGTCCTATGCTCTGTTTCCGAATATGACGGTGGCGGGCAATATCGCTTTTGGACTTAAGATGCAAAGTTTGGGTAAAGCCGAAATACAGCGTGAAGTTGCAAAAGTCGTCGAGCTGGTGGAACTGCAGGGTAAAGAAAACCACTATCCACATCAGCTGTCTGGCGGTCAAAGACAGCGTGTGGCATTGGCTCGTGCTCTGGTCGTCAAACCAAGAATTCTCTTGTTGGATGAACCTCTGTCTGCGCTGGATGCCAAAATTCGTAAGAACCTTAGGCAACAAATCCGTTCTATTCAAAAAGAGCTTAATCTCACCACTATCTTTGTCACTCATGATCAAGAGGAAGCGATGATTATGTCAGACCGGATTTTCTTGATGAATAAGGGCGAGATTGTACAGCAAGGTGCACCCGAAGCCATCTATACCCATCCAGCCAATGAGTTCGTCGCAGGTTTTATGGGTCACTACAATTTGGTGACCGCGGATAAAGCAAAATCGTTATTTGATATGGATGTGAACTCGAAAGTCGCAATTCGTCCGGAGTCGATTTATGTCAAAGAACAAGGACGCGAGTACGCTAGCATATCTCTGCGCCGCGAACGGGCGTGATTAAAAATCATCAGTTGCTTGGTAATGTTATTCGTTATCAAGTTGACGTGGATGACTGTGAATTGACGGTGGATCTCCTTAACCGCTCTTCGGAGCGATTACTCGCAACAGGCAGTCAATTAGAACTGCTATTTAATCTTAACGAAATTCAACCTGTGAGAGCCGAAAATGTCTAAACCTCTATACGTATTCGACATGGATGAAACCTTGTTTGATGCTGACTGCGCCGTGCTGTGGAATGAATTTTTTAGCAGAGCAAGGCATTGCTACACAACCTGACTTTCTTGATCAAGATAAACGTCTCATGGCGCTTTACGCCGAAGGGAAGATGGAGATGGAAGAGTACCTTGAGTTCTCCATTGCCCCTCTGGCTCAGGTTCCAACAGAGAGAGTACAGCAATGGGTGGAACAGTGCATCGATGAAAAAATCCTGTCCCGCCTGTTTCCACAAGCGCGGACTTTGCTTGCAGATCTAAAGCGTGACGATATCCAAACTATCATTATATCCGCCTC
>ASHK01000343.1 GCA_000695745.1 Vibrio madracius
AACACTAAGTCGATTGAATCGGTTATTAAAGACGTAAACGCAATTAATCCTAACTGTACTATAGTGATTAAGTCGACAATCCCTGTTGGTTACGTAAATGCTATCAAGCAATCATTATCTGTAGATAATGTTATTTTTTCTCCAGAGTTTCTCAGAGAAGGAAAGGCACTACATGACAATTTATACCCGTCTCGAATTATCGTAGGTGAAAAAAGCCAACGCGCTGAGACATTTGCAAACCTACTAAAATCAGCAGCTATAAACAGTGAATCAGTTGACGTTCTGCTAATGGATTCGACAGAAGCTGAAGCTGTAAAGCTATTCTCAAATAGTTATCTAGCAATGAGGGTTGCTTATTTTAATGAACTAGATACTTATGCTGAATCACATGGATTATCAACAAAAGATATTATTTCCGGAGTTGAGTTAGATCCAAGGATTGGTAAAGGTTATAACAACCCTTCCTTTGGTTATGGTGGTTATTGTTTCCCTAAAGATACTAAACAGTTAGCGGCTAACTTTGATGGCGTTCCACACGCACTCATTACAGCAATTGTAGACTCCAATGAGGGACGGATACAATATATAGCAGATCAAATTCTTGCAAAGAACATAAAAGTTGTAGGCATTCATAGATTAATCATGAAAGCTGGCTCTGATAACTTCCGCTCATCTTCTATTCAACGTGTAATGGATATTCTAGTGAGCAATGGTATCGATGTAATTATCTATGAACCAACTATAGCAGAAACTATGTACCATAGTTTCACAGTTGAAAAAGACTTCGAAGTATTTAAGGAGCAAGTAGACTTAGTTATAGCTAACCGAGTTGATGAACAATTACTGCCGATCGTCCACAAAGTATATTCACGTGATGTTTTTGGTGGTGATTCATAGTTCTTAGGTAATCTAGTGGCCTCTACTTATGGAGGTCGCTAGGATAAAATCCTAGTCCAAAGTATAGAAACTGATGCGATAATTTTACGGTCTCATGGTTGTTTTATAGTCACATTAAATTTTTAGTTTATCATATTCCAGATTCTCATTTTCTATAGATAGACTACATATTCACTGGGATGAAGTAGGTTCAAAGACGAAGGTGCAAGACTTTAAGATGCTTTTTATTATAACAATGTATTGGTAGTTCTTTAATGCTCTATATTGTTTGTTTTAAACTTCGCAGGGTTGTTAATTGCTAGCTTTATTTTTCAGGTTTGATTGTTAATGATAGTATGTTTAAGATTATTTTAAATAAGTTGGTAAGAAAGGCTTCGATTTGTTTTTTTGGCGGAATGTATATCATTAGATATTTTATTTTAACAAAGTACGATGCTTTTTTTAGAGGCTGTAGAGTGACTCCAAAAGACCATGCTAATAAAAATGCAGAAGTCGCTGTAATTATACATTTATATTATGAGTCATGTTGGAAAGAAATGCGTTATTACTTGTCAAACATTGATGAGCCATTTGATTTATATATTTCTTTGGGAGTTAATATTAGTTCAACTATCGAAGAAGTCATAGTCAGTGATTTTCCAAAAGTTAGATTTTATAGATTTCCTAATGTTGGAAGAGATATACTACCCTTTCTAAACATATATAGACAAGTTGATTTGCAACGATATGATGCCATCTGCAAAATTCATTCAAAAAAATCTACTCATAGAATTGATGGGTCTCTTTGGAGACACTATCTATTTGGTCAACTATTAGGTAACAAGAATATCAGCTTTAGAGTAAAAGAAATGATTGCTCTTAATAATGTTGGTTTGGTTTCTCCACGCTTCCATAAGTTATGTTCTAAAAATAATATTAATGACAATGAAAAACTTCTTTCAGACTTAATTTCAAAGCATGGAGAAAGTTATGACGGAGTAGAGTTTGACTTCGTTGGCGGTAGTATGTTTTGGTTTTCACCATCAATATTTATTCCTATTAATGATATAGATGTGGCTGATTTTGAACCGGAAGAAGGGCAACTTGATGGTACATTATCTCACGCCATCGAACGGTACTTTGGCTATCTGGCCACTAAAGTATCGCGTAAAAGAATTATAGAAATTTAGATGTAAATTAATTATGTTGGATAATAAAGGCTCTACCTTAGGTAATAAATTAGTTTTTATAGTAAATGTTGACTGGTATTTTCGGCTTCATTGGGTCGAGAGGGCTATATATTTCAAATCACTTGGGTACGATATACATATTGTTGGTGGTTTTTATGATGCGGAGATCAAAAATGAACTCACATCACAAGGCTTTACATGTCATCATTTTTCAATTAGGCGAAAGAGCATTGGTTTAATTAAAGAGCTCTCTTGTATCTTACGATTAAAAGCTATTATTGAATCAATTGATCCAGACCTAATCCACTGCATTACAGTAAAACCAAATATTTATGGAGGAATTCTTAATCGTACTCTTTTAAAAAGCCTATTGTTTTTGGTATTACAGGCTTAGGTGCTGTATACAGCTCTAAATCAGTTCGGTTTACTTTTTTGAAGTTTTTAGTTACATCACTTTATAAATTTACTTCTATTCGTTGTTCAAAAATAATTTTTGAAAACAGTGACGATTACAATTTGTTTTCAGAACTCGGTATTTTGAAGTACAATAATGGTGTTGTTATTAAAGGAGCTGGAATAGATCTTGACCATTTTTCTCCGTCGACGTCTATTAATGGTAGAAAAGTTCTCTTCGCTGCTAGGCTCTTAAGAGATAAAGGCCTCGACGTATTAATCGAAGCAAAAACTATCTTGCAGGAAAGAGGGGTTGACTTTGAACTTAATGTAGCCGGAATTATAGATAATGATGTTTCTTCCGCTATACCGCTTTATCAGATTGAACAGTGGGAACGTAAAGGTCTGATTAATTGGCTTGGTAGTGTTAAGGATATGCCTCGTCTTATCAAAGACAACGATATTGTATGCTTACCTACTGTAT
Source organism: Vibrio madracius (assembly GCA_000695745.1). Taxonomy (GTDB): domain Bacteria; phylum Pseudomonadota; class Gammaproteobacteria; order Enterobacterales; family Vibrionaceae; genus Vibrio; species Vibrio madracius. Next base: position 2,944 of record ASHK01000343.1, read on the forward strand.
ATGGCGAAGGAGTACCTAGAATCCTCATCGAAGCAGCCTCTTGCCAAAGGGCAATAGTCGCAACCGATGTTCCTGGATGTCGTGAGATTGTTACTCATGGGATTAATGGTTTATTGTCTATCGCCGGAGATTCCATTTCACTTGCTGATAGTTTACAAGAATTACTTGATAATCCCGAATTGACTCGTCTCTTTGGAGTTAATGGACGCAAAAAGGTAGAAGACGAATTCTCACAACAGATAGTATTTGATAAAACCAGACTTGTTTATGAAACCCTAACCTCTAAATAATTATATAACTACTTTTTCGTTGGTTGATAGCCTGTAGGAGCCTCTAATAATAGATGTATTATGCGGCTTTCATCAAAATTATGACAGCCTATATCCAGCTTTGCTAGTAGAGTGCTCATATCTTCCCATTTGAGCATTATGTTCTTTGGCAGTCATGATTTTTTGATGGCCTGTACCTTCAACGTTGTCACCAATTAATAACTCTTCATAGAGCTTTTCTCCAGGTCTTAAACCAGTGAATTTGACCTCTATATCTCCTTCTTGATCACTCGCTTTAATATGTTCTTTCATTCCCATTAGGTGAATCATCCGTTGCGCTAGATCTAATATTTTGACCGGTTCCCCCATATCCAGCACAAAAAACCTGACCATTATTCCCCATAGCGCCAGCTTGTATTACTAACTGTGCAGCCTCAGGAATGAGCATGAAATATCGAATGATATCTGGATGGGTTACCGTTACAGGACCGCCCTCGCGAATCTGCTTTTTGAATAATGGTACAACTGATCCTGAAGAACCTAATACATTACCAAAACGCACCATAGTAAAAATCGTAGTATTTTGTTTGTCAGCAAGAGCCTGCAACACCAACTCCGCCATACGTTTTGTCGCACCCATAATATTGGTTGGTCTTACCGCTTTATCGGTTGAGATTAACGTAAAATGCTCGACGTTACAGTTGATCGCAGCTTGTGCACAATATAGTGTGCCGAAGACATTATTACGTACCCCTTCGACTATGTTGCTCTCTACCAAAGGTACATGCTTGTATGCAGCAGCATGAAAGACGGTGTTGACTTCGTTAGCTAACATCGTTTTCTCTAAACGATTTTGGCGTTGAACAGACCCTAGAACTGAAACGATAGTTACATCTAGATTTAAACGTTGTTTGATACTATTAAGTTCTTGATCAATCTTATACAAGTTATATTCATTAAGCTCAAATATAACCAATGAGCGTGGTTTAAGGCGAAGAATTTGGCGGCAAAGTTCTGATCCAATTGATCCGCCAGCACCAGTCACCATGACGTTTTCACCTTCAATATTACGAGCCATAAGTGCCATGTCTGGCTCTACAGCTTCACGGCCCAGAAGGTCGGCGACATCTAAATCCTTAATCTCTGTCGATTCCGCTTTCCCCATTGCGATATCTTCCACTGATGGTACTGACAAGATCTCTACCGGCCAGTGCGATACCTTCTCGAGTAATCTTAGTCGCTCGCCTTTTCCTATATTATTTACAGCTAATAATACTTTTACTGGGCTATATAACCCCTTCAAATCGTCAAACTCAGAGCTGTGGTAAACACGCACACCGTAAAATATCTGCCTACTTTTTTGGGGTCATCATCTAGAAGGGCTACCGGGTGAAATTCGGTGCCTGAATAAGTGCGCTCGCAAGATCTCGACCAGCGGATCCTGCTCCATAGATGAAGACGTTGGGCTTTCTACGCTTGTAAACTTGATAATAGACGGAACGAATGAGAACTCGGGGTCCACCAAGCGTTAAAATGGCCAAGCCCGCATAGATAAAGGGAACACTTCTTGGAATAAAGGTATGGAAAAAAAATCCTGATAGGGCAAGTGTTGTTGCAGAAAGAAAGACAGCGAAGAAAATGTTACTGAGCGCGGGCAACATCATATAACGCAAGACTGCGCGGTACATGCCTAAATTTATAAAGCAAACGATGGTAACAATAATAGTGCTAATAAGACTGAGGACTTCGGGAGTATGTAACTCAAAAACATATAGATTAAGGCGTAAGGCGATGGCTAGGTACAAAGAAAGTGCAATAGCAAAAACATCATAAGTTATTGTTATCGCACGCTTTAGCTTTCTGTCTGCAGAGAGGAGAAAATTTAAAGGCGTTTGAAATAGCATGATAAACCTAGCCGCTTCG
>ASHK01000344.1 GCA_000695745.1 Vibrio madracius
ACTTTGTCACCCGCTTCCAATATTGCCCCATTCGAGTATCTTTAACAATGATGGCATCTTCTGATACGTCATTAGGATTCCATTCATGCGCGCATTCAGGGCAGATGAGCTGACTTTGGTCCTGATACACATACTCAGATTGACAGTTTGGGCAAGGAGGAAGAGACATAGTTAAATCCTGATTTCAGTATAGTTGCTGTGTATGGTAATAACTCTGTCTGTGTGATGCGAGCAGTTTATTAGCCAATGCCAACGACATTATCTTTTAGTGTATTTGAAGGACGCAGCTCGACAATCAGTTGTGCCAGTAACAATAACCCGGTTACCGCCAAACCCACTAATATACCGCCCCAGATACCAGCAAGCTCATAACGCGCCATCAACCACCATGCCGCGGGTAGCCCAAATGCCCAGTATCCTATGGCTGTCATCAGAGTCGGAAGCTTTACGATCTTCATACCGCGAAGCAGGTTAATCGCGAGTAACTGCCAAGCATCCACTACGAAGCACAGCGCAACCACCCAGATCAGTGAAGACAACATGTCTGTTAGCGCATGTTCGCCTTCTCCATCGAGCTGGAATAGACTGGCGATTGCGTCCGGCCAAACGATAAAGACCACTGCTAATACGGCGCTCAATACGGTAACAAGTGCGAAGCTTCGTTTCGCGACGGCTTTGACTCCAATAAGATTATCGTTACCGAACTCCTTACCGACAAGAATGGCAGCGGCCTGCGAAAAACCAAAATTGATGTTCCAAGTGAAACTTAAGCATTGTAATAGGATTTGATGCAGAGCAAGAGCAGTGACACCGATAAACCCTGCCATTAATGTTCCGCCATAGATCAACCCCATTTCTAAAGCACCGGCAATAGCGATAGGGATACCCATAGACAATAACGGCAACATTAAACGCCAATTGTATTCTTCAAGATGAAGCCAAGGGGCAAACCGATAGTACACGGGGCGTTTGAATACCCAAGTCGCATAACCAATTAAGACCAGTGTGGCGGCAAGAGCGGTCCCTATACCAAGCCCGGCAATGCCCCAATCCAGAGTAAATGCTAACCAATAGCTGAAAGGGACGTTCAAAATGACGGTAACCAGAGACATAATCATCACAGATTTGGCATCGCCATAGTTACTCGTCAGGCCACGCAAGATAAGCAGCAATAACGTTGGCAACATGGCCCACTTCAAAGTATCAAGGTAGATCATGGCAACCGTAATCACTTCTTCAGGCTGTTGGGCAACTCTGAGAAAATCTGGAGCGAAAACAAACGCTGTCGTTAGAATGACAGTCAACAGCACAGCCAACATTAGTGCGCCTTTTACTGCCAATCGTACTTGTTTAACCCGAACTCGGGGCGAGCCACACTTTGTCCATAGGCAATGGCGATGAGGTTAGCAACACACCCGACGGTTGAACCTGCGATGAGGAAAACGAATGTATAGACTGAGGCTCCAAGACCACCCCCCGCAAGATCACTCACGCTCAATTGCGCCATCATCCAAACATCAGTCAGGACTAGCGCCATTGAAATTAGCTGAGAAACAATAAGTGGTGCAGCAAGGGATAATATTTTCTTCATGATAGCCTCAGGTTATGATGAGGTCATTTTATATGCATAACTATGGTGTTCAATTAACATTTGTGTCACTCTTGCATGATTTCAAGTCATGTGAGCAATTATGAATCTATATTCGAATATTCCCTATTCACACAATGCACTAAAAGTCTTTGAAGCTGTTGCGAGGCATATGAGCTTTACCTCTGCTGCACAAGAGCTTCACGTTACTCAAAGTGCAGTGAGTCGCCAAGTTAAGCAACTTGAAGATGAGCTCAATGCATCATTGGTTATTCGTGGTCATCGTTCAATTCAGCTGACGTTGAAAGGGCAAGCACTGTTTGAGGTGTTGGGACGTAATTATCAGGCACTTCAGTCGTTGCTTGAGTCGTGGAAAGAAGTCCAGAGCAACAAAATAGTGATTCGCGCAGCGTTAAGTTATGCCACACGAGCGCTATTACCGAAAATACAGAAGCTAAACGAGCGTTTCCCTGAATATGAAATTGCCGTTATTCCGGTGATTGATGAAGAAGAGAGTTTGCGAAAAGGCGATTATGACTTATTCGTGTTTACCACGCGCGAAAGTGAAGCTTATCAAAACGATCCAGAAATATCCTTTATGCGAGAAGAGTACATGGCACCTGTTTGTACTCAGCAGTTACTCGGTGAAAACAGAGATATTGAACACCTTCTGACGCTACCAAGACTGCATCCAACACTGGATCATATTGATTGGCGTGTATGGTTGGATAAAATCCCATACAAGAGTAAGCAACCGGTGCGAAATTCAACGTTTTTTACCTTGGATTTAACCTTAAGTGCTTGCTTATCAGGGCATGGTGTTGCCGTTACCGATTTACTGCTCGCCTTACCAGAACTGGAGCGAGAGTATCTTGTATGCCCCAAAAATGCACAGATCCATTTTAGTAGTTGGCGCTATTTCTGCCATAAGAGGACGGGCTCACCGATTGTTGAGGAGTTAGCGCAATGGCTAATGACTGAAACGAAAGAAGAGCTCAGAAAGCTCAATCAGCTTTCTGAGCATTATGGTTGGGGCCGATTAACTAGCGTTTTCAGCCATGTTCTTTTTGATGATTTGCTCTAGCTTGTCGTAAGGAACATAGCCTGGAATTAGCTCGTCGCCAATGAACATAGCGGGTGTCCCACGTAAACCCAAGGCAACGAATGTCTTGTAGTTTTTAACTAAAGACTCGTTAATTTTTGTGTCACCTGTTAAATACTGTGTTGTATCGGTTTTTTTCGCGATGGCTTCGATAGAGTCCTTAGTATGTATGCCCGGTTTTGCTACAAGTAGACGATTCACTTCTGCAAACTTCTCAGGCGCTTGCTGCCAAACCTTAATGGCAAATGCAGCGGAGTTAGTATCGAGTCCTTCAATGACTTGCTGCTTGAGCGGGACATAGATATTGATGACTTTGACATCTTTATAGTTAGCAACTAGCTTCGTCAGTTCGCCATCTAAGCGCTTACAATATGGGCAGTTATAGTCGGTAAAATTGACGATGACTGTCGATCCATCTGTATTTCCCAGAACAGTATGAATCGTCGTATCGTTTAGCCATGATTCACTCTGTTTTTTTGCATTCTCTAGCTGTTTCTGACCTTCTACATATTGTTGAAGACTTAGCTGCAGATCACCAATGATCTCTGGGTTTTCGGTCAATAGCTGATGAATACTGTCTAACTGTTGTTGTTGCTCAGCGGTCAAGGCAGCATGAGACAGAGTTGGCAGTAGCGCAGCGATACTGATCGTCCATTGAAATAAATCGTTTTTTTCATTGTTTTTCCTTATGCCCAGTGAACACTAGGCAAATAAAATTCGTAACCACAGCCCAATTGGCGTGATGATGCCAGTCGAGATACTCTCAATCTGACCTTTGTTTATGATGACAACGGTCGGTGTGACACTGATGTTCCATTGTCGACTGATTAGCCCTGTCGTATCGTTAATGACTGGAAAATCGTATTCTTTGGCGGCCATATACTGTTGCACGCGTTCATTGGTACCTGACGATAGGGCAATGGAAAGTACCTGATGGTCGGTGGCAAACCAATTGATTGTTGGGCTGACAAATTTACACGCACCACACCACGTTGCCCAAAAATACAGAACAACGGGCTTTTCTTGGCTTTGTTGAATGATATCAACAGGTAAGCCTTGGATGGTCATTGCTTTTAGTGAAGGGGCTTCTCCACTTGGCATGGATGTACTGCGATACCAATCCAGAGCCATCGAAACCAATGTCATCAAAATGACAATACTGATGAGCTCTTTTGACCACTTTTTTAGGCGGCTAGGCCGGGTTTTGTTTTCGGTTTCCTTAGCCTCCATGGCTTTCTCCACTGGCCAGGTCAACAGATTGCAGCACCACGTCTGACGTCAAAACAACGGGCAAGGGGAATGCCTTGTGGGTACTTAGGACCATAGACAATATTAAATGGCACCCCAAAGCGTCCGTAGCTCTGTAAGTATTGAGTCACGCTGTCACTAGGTGTTGTCCAATCGCCACGCATCAGGACAATGTTGGATTGCTGAAGTTTGTCGTACACCGGATTTTGTAGAATAACGCCGATTTTGTTGGCCTTGCAGGTGATACACCAGTCGGCAGTAACGTCAACAAAAACGGTTTTCCCTTGGGCTACGAGCTCTGGTATTTGGTCACGGTCTAGTTTCCGCCATTGAAGATCGTCAACGAGCGGGGTGGACCATTTATCTGCCGTTACACTGCCAATAATCAACCCACCACCAACGACAAAAATCGATAGAGCAGTGAGAATAGCCACCGCCTTTCGGCCGTATTGTTTGCCAATGAGCACTAAGGTAGCAATGATAACCATGGCAATCAGTACGGCGGTTAGAGCAAAGCCAATAAAGGTCGAGAGTAGTGTCACTAACCACAGGCTGGTCAATAGCATCATTGCGCCGAATGCTAGCTTAACCTTGTTCATCCATGGACCCGGCTTAGGGAAAACGTTGACCAAGGATGGAAACAGAGTAAACAACAGCCACGGTAAGCTCATGCCAACGCCGAGTGCTACAAAGATCAACCAAAGCTCGGTGTAGCTTGCCCCCAGTGCATACGCAACAGCCGTACCAAGGAAAGGGCGCTGCATGGTGTCGCAAGTAGCGTCGCAAACATTCCTTGAACAAAATGACCGCCATAGCTGTGGTCACCTTGAGAGGCCATCCATGTGTTGAGGCTACTTGGGAGTTGGATGTTGAACAAACCAAGCAAATTCGCAGAAAACAATAAAGTCACGACTGCCATAAAGGCGATAAACCAATAGTTTTGGAATTGAATACCCCAACCCACCATATGGCCCGCCATTTTTAACGATGTGAGTACGCCAGCAAGCAACAGAAATGACGTGATGATACCGGCTGATGAAGCGAGAAATGACAATCGAACTTGTTTTGGCGATTGGTTCATTCCTGAGATGATGCTGTTAAGCTTCATGCCAAGTACCGGCAGCACACAAGGCATGATATTAAGGATAAGACCGCCTATGAGAGCAAACCCTATCATCCAAATCAGGCTGCCGCTCTGCGGATAGGCCATTGGTGTCGTCGATACTTGCGTTGACGTTTCCGTCAATATCAGCTCATCTGACACGGTAATTTGAATGGTTTTGCCGCTAATATCTGCTTCACCAAGCCAATTGCTAACAGCAAATGTGGCATACAGACTATGACCCTCGATGGTAATTTTAGGCTGTGAGAAAAATTCATCACTGACCTCATTACCATCCACCAAAATCTGTGGTTTTTTCCAATCCGTTTTGCTCGTGAGTTTCAGTTGAAGCTCTTGCGCTTGCTGATTCCAATAGCTTGCTTCTACAGAAACTTGATTGTCTTTCTTAGGCGTCAAGCTCATGCCTTGACCAAACAAATACGCCGCATCAGAATCTAGTGATAGCGTGTTGGGGTCGATGTCTAAATCAATAGGGTAGTCCGCTATCACGCAAATGTTGGTGCAGCTTGGCAGTCGCAAGTTGGCTTTGAGCGAGATGGGTTTGGATATATCTGACACGGTGACAATAATCGGGAAACTTACCTCATGTTTGTACCCAAGAGTCATCACTCCTAGCTGCTCATAGTAAGCTGGCACAGGCCATTGCCAATCTATTGCCTCGACGTTCGTTGATGCACTCCAATCAAATTCCGGCGCGACGCCACCTTCACCTGGACTACGCCAATAGGTTTTCCACTCTCCATCCAGTTCAACGTTAAGCACCATCTCCATCTGCTTGGTTTGCGGATCGAGGTGGCCAGTAGACAACAGTCGTACTTTAACCGGTGGGTGCATTGGATCTTGAATCCAACCAGTAGATTGCGCGTGTGACATTGTGCTATAGAGCATAGTCAAGGCGATCGCGCATGTTAGCACGAAGGTGCTTAATATTTGTCGGCAAAGCGACATAAAATGACGGCTACGCGCAATGCGAGTCGTTAATTTCGTGTTTGTATAAGACACAGTAATCTCCAATAAGTAATAAATAGACCTAAGTTGGAGGCATTTTATTCCCGGAAAGTACAGTGAGTGACGTGAAGCCTGAGCTTAGGAGGATAGGTATCACTTTTACGGGTATGGGCAGGCTTAACTTTACGCTCTGAAAGCAACGCCAATAAAGCAACCAAAAACAGAAGTGGAGTAAAGGTTTCTAAATGGGCAAAAGACTGCCCCAATAACTTTTGAGTCAACCGACACGGTTCGTCTACAGGAGTGAGACTATGGACGATTT
>ASHK01000345.1 GCA_000695745.1 Vibrio madracius
CCAGAGCAGCGTTACCATTATGACAATGGTGGACGGGTAATGAGTGGACAAGGTAGCCATTTGCTCTCGGCCTCTGAATACTTATTGCTCATGGATGATGTAGCTCCATTAAAGCGCATTGGTATCACCTTTCAGCCTGACGCCCTTTATTTACTGAACTCACAGTCTCCTAAGCTAATCAACCAATGCGGCTGGTACGATTGGTTAACGTTACGTTTCGACCCATCGTTTCAGGCATCATTACTTCACTGTGACTCTCAGCAAGAGATCGTCAATGGTCTTGAGAAGCACCTTAAGTGTTTAGAACTAAGCTACAAGCAAGACAAAGCACATTCCGCAGTGTCTAAAGCTCTAGCTATTATCACTCATCTACTCAATTACGATCAGGCCAACGAATTAGATATCGAACAATTGGCGCAAGAATGCCATAGTACTCGACGCACCCTTGAGCGTTACTTTCGACAAGTTGTGGGACTTAGTATTAAACAATACCAATTGATGCTCAAGCTAGAACAAATGGTGCTCGCGTTATACCAAGAATCGGGGCCTGTTGACTGGGCTGCGTTTTCTCAAAGATTTGGTTTTAGTGACCAGTCGCACCTCATAAGACAACTCAAACAGCAGATCAAACGAACACCAAATCGCTATCTGAACCAACGCGACCTCACCATCGACATTTATGGCGACTTTGAGACGTAATTTGTCGCAAAAATACAATTCACCTTTGGACAAATTCATTAACATGGCCTGCAAATAACGAGGTAAACAATGTCATATTCGAAACTAAAACACGGCGAGTCAGTACCATTTAATGAAACGCTATTTATCCAGTTGATCCAACAAAAGGATCTCGTCGATATTTTCAAAATGTTTGACGATGAAAAAGTGAACCAATATCTTTTCTTTGCCCCAGCAGATGAAACCTTATATCAGGGTTTCTTCGGTCCCATCGTTGAGGATACTGAGGCAGCATTAAAAGAGCAGCGCTGGCCCGCTAATCCAACGTTTGTAATTCGAGATCATCAAGGGCAATACATGGGAATGACCGCCATCACCCAAGTTATGTTCTTAGAGGGTAACCGTGAGGTAGGCTATCAGCTTCCAAGGCTCGCTTGGGGACAAGGTATTGCTACTCGTGCTTGCCAGCTTATGACGGATCTAGCATTCAATGAACTGGGCAGTCATAAAGTCTGTGCCGACTGTTATGGTTCAAATGTTGGCTCATACAAAACGTTAGAAAAATGTGGCTATGTCAGAGAAGGCGAGCACACAGATTACTACAAAACCACGCTGGGTTTTGATTCTAAGCTGTTCTATGGCATGACCAAACAGCAATACTTAAACAACGCCTAAGTCTGAGTAGCGTAGGTTCTGAATACATGAAGTGGTTAAAAAGCTGTTTGTCCTTTAACCACTTCATAAGGTGCCCTGATCTATCTCACTAAAGCGCATTTTTCTTAGGCGGCCACCACCATCGTTTTGTTCCACACTCCCAATAAGATGGTCGCGAACAGAACCCACACCATAACAGCGGAAAGCAAGGTCCCGGTTAAAGTCAAAAAGTAGCTAAAGTAATACACTGCCA
>ASHK01000346.1 GCA_000695745.1 Vibrio madracius
CAGAAGGCAAATTAACTCCAGAAGTTCTCGAAAAGTACTTTGGTAAATTCAACCAAAAGAGCCAAACTCCAATTCACTAAGCTATCCATTAGCCCCTGTACAGAAATATCTTACAGGGGTTGTTATTTTCTAATCTCCACTTTTTATCTTCCTGTCTACTGAACTTTTTAATTAGTAATTGAGACTATATCTCATAACTTAATATAATCCGTTAGGCTTAGCTGCAACTAATATTTTTCTCAAAATTGAGACTTTATATGCAAGCTATTGTTTTGACTGTAGGTTAGTATAATGCAATCGATTTCATCTCATTTTCGAGCTATTGACGGATGAGAATGCATCGAATTCAATATTAACTTTGGATTTACTTTTCAAAACAAAAATAATCACATGGAGTGACTTATGGAGACCTCGGTAGAAGGAAACCAACGAGCGGTTCTGTTGCAGAAAATAATTTACAGTCGAGTCTATTAAAAGAGTCGATTGAACAACAGCTTAATATAGAAATTCGGCTTATTTCCCCTGAACGTATCGGCCAACTTAGGCGAACGACAAGCGACTATAGTGTCGACCTCATTATTATCGATTATCCAACGATGGATCATTCGGCTGTGCGGCAATATCATGAGGTAAGGGATGTGTTTTCGCTAGAAGCTCAAGAAGTGTTAATCAATACTTCTCCTGGGATTCGTCATTCCGAAATGCTTCGCTGGCAACGTTTGGTTGGAGTGTTTTACGCTACCGACAATTTAGAAAGACTTATTACCGGCTTTAAATGCATACTTAATGGTGAGATGTGGATGAGCAGAAAGTTAGTGTATGAATATATTAAACTCTACCGAGGTAAGCACTGTCATACAACCAATCCTTACTACACAAAATTAACTAGACGAGAGCAAGAAATTATTAAACTTTTGGGTAATGGGGCTTCTAACACGCAAATAGCAGAGACTCTGTTTGTGAGTGAAAATACAGTAAAGGCACACTTGCATAATTACTTTTAAAAAAATAAAGGTGAACAATCGTCTGCAAGCCCTCATTTGGGCCAAAGATAATATAGCTCCTCATGAACTTGCGTAGTCTTCGCTCTTCATATCAAATGCTAACCCGTCTTTTGGCGGGTTTTCTATATCAGTTAAATGAAGGTGAATATTTATCTGCTTGTTTGAATGATGTTCTAATGTTATTTTTTGATCAAGATCGCAAAATAAATATCGAGGTCAATTATAGAGATGTAATGTCATGATTCTTATAAAAGTTTGTTTGTTATAGTGTTATTTAATTTTATTATACAATAGTTTAAGTTTCGCAAATGTTTCGATTAGCTAATCTGCGTCATTCTCACTCTTTCCTGTTAACTATTCTCATCTACTTGCTACCCAATTAATAACCCTAGTTAGTTTATTGGTGTTCTGATGGATAAACTTTAAGCTTGATTCAAGGTTTAGGTTTATATGCAACGTCAGATTGTTGAGGCTAGGAAAAGGTATTCCCATGAAAATGGAACAATGGCTTACCGTTCTATTTAAAACTCCAGGTTTGTTTAAATGCAGCGCTATATTTAGTTGGATGGTTATTTCTATTTTTCTATCTGAAAGCGTCGCTATTGCTGGCGAAAAAACGGCTCCAAAGTAATTGTACATACTATCCCATTTGAGTCTGGAGAGTTTTTAACCGGCGTTACTGACGCCACTCTGTCGAAGTATGGGTTTGAAGAAGCCAACAATTCAGATTTGAGCACTGAGTCCGATCTTGATAATTATTCTGACATCAACATAGTCAACGCTACGACAGCACAAGTAGTGATTTTGCAAAAAAGCATACGGGTTTGATGCAAAAAACAGAGCGAAAGTCAGTGTTTCAGGTTCAGGAAATCGTGTATTGGCAGCCCAACTCGGAAACAGAAATGAAGCTTACATAGCTCAAGATGGTGATAATAACACAGCGGTTGTGGGTCAGGTTGGCTGGAATTTAAATTCTGAAAGTGTTGCCGTAATTATCCAAGAGGGCGATGACAACGAAGCCTACATTGGTCAAAAGCGATACAGAAGTGCATCTAGTAGTGTCAGCGTTAATCAAATTGGTAATGGGAATATTGCAGCGGTAGTCGCCGGTTCAGGTGCAGACCTTGGAATATCTCAAGTAGGAGATGGGAGTGAGTTAATAATTAATGCTTCCAGTTCAATGGGAATTTATGTCAATCAAACTAATTAACAAACAGTGTTTGGTAGGTTGATATAAATACATACTTATTAATAAGTATATATTTGACAAGAAATTATAAAGGAATAAGGTTGTTATTATGAGAAAGACAGCAGTTGTAATTGCCGTAGCTTTGAGTAGTGGTTCAGTCATTGCACATGAGGTTGATTTTAAAAACTACTTTTCTGGTGTAAATGCAGACAAAGAGAGTGTGATCATATCTCAAGACTCAGATGATACTGATGTGTGGATCTTACAGAATGGTGAACGTCAGCAATCAGTGGTAGACATAAAAGGTACCGCACAAGCGGGCAATGATAATGATGTAACAGTACGTCAGTTTGGTTATAGTAACGACTCTTTGATCAAGATAAAGGAAGCAAGTGGTGGTAACGATGTCACCGTTGTGCAACGTGGTTCTTCACAGGATTCCCGTGTAGAGCTCGAAGGCGATGCAGATCATAACCTAGTGGTAGTCAGGCAGCGTAATGCACTCGGTAGAGATGATAGCTGGTCTGATGTTAAAATCGATGCTGGTGACGATAACAAAGTGCGTGTTAATCAAACCGGAACAAACAGCCACTCTGATATCCACATTTTAGGTAATATGAGCGATAACAACAGAATTCGTATTGCCCAAGATGGTAATAATAATGACTCTGACGTTACTGTTAATGAGGGTGCCAGTAACCGCATTTCTGTAACGCAAACACAGAACCAACACAAGTCTGACATTGATGTAGATGGCAGCTTTAACCGAATCAGCTTAACTCAATCTGATATTATCGTTGGTAAAGGGCATGATTCTGATATTGACCTAACTAGCAACAGTAACAACAATAGTATTGAAGTTACTCAACAAGGCTTATTATCAAATAAATCTATCATTAGTTTAGTAAACTCTTCAGGTAATAATGGGGTCTTAAGTGCAGGTATATCAGTGACTCAAACGGGTCACGATTACTCAAGTATTCAGCTCACTAATTCGAATAACGGTACTTACACGGTTACACAAAACTAAGGATAATAACGCTTCACTTAGAGCGGTGCTATGCACCGTTCTTCTCTATATGCCATGTTCTACCGGGTAGTAACTAGCATATGTAGATTCATTTATTTTTGGAGTGAATGAAAAG
>ASHK01000347.1 GCA_000695745.1 Vibrio madracius
TTTTCATCCTTTAGCGAATTAGACGAACCACCAACCCTCCCGGTTCCCTCAAGCTATCAACGTTATAGCTTAAGACGGTTCCAGCTTCTGGAGCACAATAGTCACACATAAAGCGACCAAAACTATCATATTGTTTTGCCAGTAGTTGTCCTTGATTGACGCGCTCTAGAAGATTGACTGTAGGGACAACAAACCCTCCTTGTGTTGCCCGCACACTGATAATCTCTTCACCTTCAATGTCGCACTTAACGACTTTGGGCATTTCACCTTCTACAACACCCTGTTGCGTAAGAATCCTTTGAACCCCCTCCACCGTTCGTTGAATCAGTTCAGGCTGAGTAATTTTACCCATCCCTACTTCTACAGTGATACAAGGTACGCCAGAATTGTTCCACACCGTTTCTAGTACACCGCTGTCGCCAGGGTCATTAAGGATGACATCAGGTTCTATTAAACGAGCCATCAACAGCGATTGTTCCAATCTAAAGTCGGCAAACACATACAAAGGATACGTCGCCCCTTGAGTTTGTGTATGAAGATCGATAGCAATATCTGCATTTCGCTTAAGTAATTGAGTCCATATCGTGTGAAGATAGCGATTAGCAGCATCACCCTCGGCATTGCCAGGGAAGAATCGATTCAAGTTAGCTGAAGACGAATCGGGATCAGACGAATGAAAGTCTCGACTATGACGCAACACACCAGAAGGGTTGATCGAAGGCACTATGGTCACGGTTCCCGCTGTCAGTTTTTCAGGTAAACGCCTTATCAATTCGTGGGAGGTAAGTACTCCATTCAGTTCGTCGCCATGTACGCCAGCGGTAATCATCACTTTGGGACCAGGAGCTTCAGCTTTAATGACTACCACTGGGAGCTGGATAGCCATACCCATAGCATTAGTGGCGGCTCTAAACCAGAAATGGTGTTGACCTGAAGCTAAAGTGTCTACATCTAGCGAATGGATAATTGGATAATTTTCTGACTCAAACACGTATTTGGTTTCTCTTTGGACAAATTAAAAAGCGGGCTTATGCCCGCTTAATCACAGTAAATCAATGCTGGAATTTAGGCAAATCCCATTAAGTGTGCGCCCACGACCACACAACTTGCCAGTACAAATAAGAGTAAAATAAAACGCCAGCAGAACCTTGCCCAGTCTCCCCAGTCGATACGACAAACACCTAAAGTCGCCATCAACGAAGCTGAGGTAGGTACGATAACGTTAGTAAACCCGTCGCCAAGTTGGAAAGCTAGAACCGCAACTTGACGAGTAACGCCTGCAATATCCGCTAACGGCGCTAATAGTGGCATCGTTAATGCGGCTTGCCCTGAACCAGAAGTAACAAAGAAGTTAAAGATGGACTGGAAAACGTACATGAGCCAAGCAGCAGCCACGTCAGGTAACCCACTGATCATTCCACCAGCACCGTTTAAGATAGAGTTCAGTACGCTAGATTCATCTGTAGTGCCACCACCGAGAATAAGTAATACCCCTTTCGCGCAACCGACTAAAAGTGCTGGCGCTAACATGATGCCAGCCCCTTCTTTAAACGCATCAGCCATATCGTTGAGTGTCATGCCATTTAAGCGGAATATAACGCCAATTAGACCTGCGACAAAGCCCATGGTAAAAAACTGTGAAGCAATTTCAGGGATGTACCATGCATGAGCCACAACGCCCCACACAACCCAAATCGTTGTTGCTACCACTGTCGTTAGAACTAGCGTATCACCAAGATTCCAACGTGATTCTTGTACCGTATCGGTTTGCTTTCTAAAAAAGATATCTGTCCTGTGACTATAGGATAACTCAGGGTTAGCTTTAATTCGCGATGCATAGACCATGGTAAAGACAATACCAACTATGGTAAATGCGACCCACATAACGATTCTCATCGTCATACCAGATAGAACGGGAATACCAGCAATACCCTGAGCGACGGCAACTGAAAATGGATTCATCCACGATGTCGCAAAGCCTATTTGCGTTGCGACATAGGTCACCATTACAGTGGTAATACCGTCATAGCCAAGTCTAACCATCAGAGGGGCAATAATGATAGCGAAAGCTACCGCTTCCTCTCCCATGCCGAACACCGCACCACCCAAAGAAAACAAAGCAAAAAGAACTGGAATAAAGAGTGCTTCGCTTCCCTTTGTTTTATCAATCAAACGCAGGATACCGTTATCAATAGTGCCAGTGCGCATTACAATACCGA